>NZ_JBEXCV010000117.1:0-28521 GCF_040605455.1 Embleya sp. NPDC005575
GCCGCCCGGACGGGCCCGACGTCGACGGCGCGGTCGACTGGGCCTTGCCGGTCGGCACGTCCGCCGGCCGTGTCACGGCCGCGGTCGCACCGGGGTCGACCGGCGGGGCCGTCGCGGCGGTCGCAGGGCCGCTGCCGTCGGCCTTGTCGTCCTTGGCCTGACAACCCGTCAGTACGGTTGTCCCGAGCACCGAGACGGTGACGGCGGCGAACAGGGTGCGGGTGCCGGCACGAGTGTGAGTGCGAGTGCGCACGAAAATCCCCCCGGATTCACGAATTCACGAATACGGGTCCGCCCCGACCCTCCGACCGATGCCCCCATCGTCGGAATCCGGATACGGCCCATGGCGCAAACTAGCGGTACCCGACACCCGGCAGGGTCGCGGTGACACCACGGTGACAAGGGCGGGACGCCACCGGCGACAAGCGGTCGGACCGGGCCGTCCCCGAGGCCGCCGGCCGCCCCGCCGCCGGCGCGTCGAAGGCGCCCGCGAGCCTTCCGTAGACTGGGGCGGTGACCGAGAACACCACTCCCGCAGCCGCTGCCGCCGAGCAGCCGCAGGCCCTTCCCTCCCAGTACACCCCCGCCGAGGTAGAGGGGAAGCTGTACGAGCGCTGGGTAGCCGCGGGTTGGTTCGAGGCCGACGCCAAGAGCGACAAGCCGCCGTACACGATCGTCATCCCGCCGCCGAACGTCACCGGACAGCTGCACCTGGGCCACGCGTTCCAGCACACGCTGATGGACGCGCTCACCCGCCGCAAGCGCATGCAGGGCTTCGAGGCGCTGTGGCTGCCCGGTATGGACCACGCCGGCATCGCCACCCAGAACGTGGTCGAGCGCGAGCTGGCCAAGGAGGGCAAGTCGCGGCACGACCTGGGCCGCGAGGAGTTCGTGGACCGGGTCTGGCAGTGGAAGGAAGAGTACGGCGGCAGGATCCTCGGCCAGATGCGTCGCCTCGGCGACGGCGTGGACTGGTCGCGTGAGCGCTTCACCATGGACGAGGGCCTGTCCCAGGCCGTGCAGACCATCTTCAAGCGGCTCTACGACGACGAGTTGATCTACCGCGCCGAGCGGATCATCAACTGGTGCCCGCGCTGTCTGACCGCGATCTCCGACATCGAGGTCGAGCACCAGGACGACGACGGCGAACTGATCTCGATCCGCTACGGCGACGGCGACGACGCGATCGTGGTGGCCACCACGCGCGCCGAGACCATGCTCGGCGACACCGCCGTCGCGGTGCACCCGAGCGACGAGCGGTACGCGCACATGGTCGGCACCGAGATCGAACTGCCGCTCACCGGGCGGCGGATCCCGATCGTGGCGGACGAGCACGTGGACCCCGAGTTCGGCACCGGCGCGGTCAAGGTGACCCCGGCGCACGACCCGAACGACTTCGAGATCGGCCGTCGGCACAACCTGCCGATGCCCTCGGTCATGAACGAGCGGGCGATCATCACGGTGCACGGCCCGTTCGAGGGCCTGGACCGCTACGAGGCGCGTTTCGCGATCGTGGCCGCGCTGCGCGAGCAGGGTCGGATCGTCGCCGAGAAGCGCCCGTACACGCACGCGGTCGGGCACTGCTCGCGCTGCAAGACCACGGTCGAGCCGCGACTGTCGATGCAGTGGTGGGTCAGGGTCGAGCCGCTGGCAAGGGCCGCCGGCGACGCGGTGCGCGACGGCCGGGTGGCCATCCACCCGCAGGAGCTGGCCGGGCGCTACTTCGGCTGGGTCGACAACATGCACGACTGGTGCATCTCGCGGCAGCTGTGGTGGGGCCACCGGATTCCGGTCTGGTACGGCCCGAACGGCGAGACGATCTGCGTGGGCCCGAACGACGAGGCGCCCACCGGCGAGGGCTGGACGCAGGACACCGACGTGCTCGACACGTGGTTCTCCTCCGCGCTGTGGCCGTTCTCCACGCTGGGCTGGCCCGAACAGACCGCCGACCTGGCCAAGTTCTATCCGACCGACGTGCTGCTCACCGGGCACGACATCATCTTCTTCTGGGTCGCCCGGATGATGATGTTCGGGCTGTACGCGATGGACGGGCAGGCGCCGTTCCACACCATCACGCTCACCGGCCTGGTCCGCGACCAGTTCGGCAAGAAGATGTCCAAGTCGTTCGGCAACGTGGTCGACCCGATCGACTGGATGGACGCGTACGGCACCGACGCGCTGCGCTTCACCCTGGCCCGCGGCGCCAACCCGGGCACCGATGTGCCGATCGGCGAGGACTGGGTCCAGGGCTCGCGCAACTTCTGCAACAAGATCTGGAACGCCACCCGGTTCGCGCTGATGAACGGCGCCACCGTCGAGGGCCCGATGCCGGCCGCCGAGCAGCTGTCGGCGACCGACCGCTGGATCCTGTCCCGGCTGGACGCGGTCGTGGCCGAGGTGGACGCGTACTACGAGGACTACCAGTTCGCCAAGCTCTCCGACACGCTGTTCCACTTCGCCTGGGACGAGGTGTTCGACTGGTACGTCGAACTGGCCAAGCTGCCGCTGAACGGCGACGACGAGGCCGCCGCACAGGCCACCCGGCGGGTCCTGGGCCACGTGCTGGACGTGACGCTGCGACTGCTGCACCCGATCGTGCCGTTCGTGACCGAGGAGCTGTGGACCACGCTCACCGGCGGCGAGTCGCTGGTGGTCGCCCAGTGGCCGACCCCGAGCGGGTTCGCCGACCCGGCCGCCGAGGCCGAGATCACCACGCTCCAGCAGGTGATCACCGAGGTTCGCCGGTTCCGCTCGGACCAGGGCCTCAAGCCCGGTCAGCGGGTGCCGGCCAACATCTCGCTCGCGGGCACCGCGATCGCCGCGCACGAGGCGGCGCTTCGTCAGCTGGCCCGCTGCACGCCGGCCGGCGAGGGCTTCACGGCGACCACGTCCTTCCCGGTCGCGGGCGCCGTGATCGAGCTGGACCTGTCCGGCGCGATCGACTTCGCCGCCGAGCGCAAGCGCCTGTCCAAGGACCTGGCCGAGGCGGAGAAGGTCCGCGACGTGAATACCAAGAAGCTCGGCAACGCGGGCTTCCTGGCCAAGGCCGCCCCCGATGTGGTGGACAAGGTCCGGGACAAGCTGACCGGCGCCGAGGCCGACATCGAACGCATCAAGGGCCAGCTGGACCGGCTGCCCACCGCCTGACCCGACCGGCCGCGCGGCCCGGGCACACCCACCCGGGTCGCGCGGGCGGCCACCCCTCAAGCAACCCCAGCTCCCGCAGAACTCGATCAGAACCGGTGACACCTGTGACAGACCCCGCCGAGGCACTGGCCGCACAGCGCGCCGTCGAGGCCGAGCTGATCGGGCGCTGGCCCGAGACGAAGCTCGACCCGTCCACCGACCGCGTGGTCGCGCTGATGGACGTCCTCGGCGAACCCCAGCGGGCGTACCCGGTCATCCACATCACCGGCACCAACGGCAAGACCAGCACCGCCCGGATGATCGAGGCGCTGCTGCGCGCCTTCCAACTGCGCACCGGCCGCTACACCAGCCCGCACGTGGAGTCGATGACCGAGCGGATCAGCCTGGACGGCGAGCCGATCGACGCCGAGCGGTTCGTCGAGACCTACCGCGACATCGAGCCCTACATCGACATCGTCGACGCCGCCCAGCCGCACCGACTGTCCTTCTTCGAGGTGCTCACCGCGATGGCGTACGCGGCGTTCGCCGACGCGCCGGTGGACGTCGCGGTGGTCGAGGTCGGCATGGGCGGCACGTGGGACGCGACCAACGTGGTCGACGGCACGGTCGCCGTGGTCACCCCGATCGCGGTGGACCACGCCGCCCGCCTGGGCGGCACGCCCGGCGAGATCGCGGTGGAGAAGGCCGGGATCATCAAGAAGGACAGCCTGGTCGTGCTGGCGCAGCAGCCGGTGGACGCGGCCGAGGCGCTGATCCGGCGCGCGGTCGAGGTGGACGCGACGGTGGCTCGCGAGGGCATGGAGTTCGGCGTGGTCCGGCGCGACCTGGCGGTCGGCGGCCAGTTGCTCACCCTGCGCGGCCTGGCGGGGGAGTACGACGACGTCTTCCTGCCGCTGCACGGCAGCCACCAGGCGCACAACGCCGCGGTCGCGCTGGCCGCGGTGGAGGCGTTCCTGGGCGTCGGCGTGGCCGACCGTCCCGGGCTCACCAGTGGCGGCGCGCTGAACGCCGACCTGGTCCGCGAGGCGTTCGCGTCGGTTACCTCGCCGGGTCGGCTCGAGATCGTCCGGCGCAGCCCCACCGTCCTGATCGACGCCGCGCACAACCCCGCCGGCGCCCTGGCCGCCGCTCAGGCGATGACCGATTCGTTCGACTTCCGGCACCTGGTCGGGGTGATCGGCGTGATGGGCGACAAGGACGTCCGGGGTGTTCTCGAAGCGCTCGAACCGGTGCTCGCCGAGGTAGTGGTGACGCAGAACTCGCAGCCGCGCGCGATGCCGGTCGACGAACTCGCCGCGCTCGCGGTCGAGGTGTTCGGCGCGGACCGGGTCGAGGTGCAGCCGAGCCTGCCGGACGCCATCGAGGCCGCCGTCACGCTCGCCGAGGAGGAGGGCGACCTCGGCGGCGCGGGCGTGCTGATCACGGGCTCCGTGGTCACCGTCGGCGAGGCCCGCGTGCTTCTCAAGGGCGGTGAACCGGGCGCGGGCCCGGGCACCGGCCCGGCCGGCGGGAGCGGCGGCAACCGCAACGGAAGGGACGCCTGAGCATGCGCGCGCTGTGTTCGACCCACCTGATCGGCCAAGCCCTGGTGATCTGTCTCGCCGCGCTGGTGGCGATGCAACTCACCGACATCTCCACCGGCGTGTTGTGGGCGGTCGCCGGACCGTCCGCCCTCGTGTGCGTCTTGCTGTGCGCCAAGCTCGGCCGGCCGTGGGCCATCACCGCGGGCTGGGTGCTCCAACTCGGCCTGTTCCTGACCGGTTTCGTGGTCCCGATGATGTTCCTGATCGGCGTGGTGTTCGCCGCGATCTGGTATGGCTGCGTCCGCGTCGGGCGAGTCATCGACGCCGCCAAGGCGGCCCGGACGGCCACCGCGGGCTGAGTCGCGACATACGGCCGAAAGGTCGACGCGTTACCCCGGATAGGCTCAGGGCGTTGACCGTTCGTCGGGTCGCAAGTGCGTACCCGTACCCCCTCTTCGAGGAAGCAAGGAGCCAAACGTGTCCGAGCGCACGCTCGTCCTGGTCAAGCCGGACGGAGTCCGGCGCGGTCTCGTCGGCGAGGTCATCGGCCGCATCGAGCGCAAGGGCTTCACCCTGGCCGCGCTCGACCTGCGGGTGATGGATCGCGAGACGATCGAGCGGCACTACGCCGAACACGAGGGCAAGCCGTTCTACGCTCCGCTCGTGGAGTTCATGACCTCGGCCCCCTCCGTGGCGCTGATCGTCGAAGGCGAGCGGGTGATCGAGTCCTTCCGCGTGCTCGCCGGCGTCACCGACCCGATCAAGGCGCTGCCGGGCACCATTCGCGGCGACTTCGCCACGATCACCCGGGAGAACATCGTGCACGGCTCCGACTCGTCGGAATCCGCCGAGCGCGAGATCAAGAACTTCTTCCCCGAACACGCCTGACGATCCGGTCGCGGCGCCCGGTGCGCCGCGCCGGATCGATCGGTGATCCCCGCCGTGACGATCCCCGAAGGCCGCGCGACGCGCGCGGGCTGCGCGGGGGATCAATTTTTTCGCGACCACACCATGCGGGACTCCGCGCGACCCGCCGGGGTGCCTCAACGGGCCCCGACCGTGCGCTGTTAGAGGGAAATCCCTCCACTTGCCGCGCGTGGCACGCAACCCCTTGCCCCGTGATCACGTCATGGTGGATGGAGGGTGCAGCCGTGCCCCGGTACGTCGCGGTTTTGCCGCTGGTACACCGTGCCTACGATTGTGGTCGGTCGATCCGGCGTTCTTGGTACGACGTCCCTCGGCCGGCTCATGTCCTCATGGCTACGAGCTCGGGAAGGCCCTAGGTTCTTTATATGGCGAACAACTTGTCGTTCATCGGTCGTGACATGGCGGTCGACCTCGGTACGGCCAACACGCTGGTGTACGTCAGAGGCCGCGGCATCGTGCTGAACGAGCCGTCGGTGGTCGCCAAGAACACCACTACCGGGGGCATCCTGGCGGTGGGCGCCGAGGCGAAGAAGATGATCGGCCGCACGCCCGGCAACATCGTGGCGATCCGGCCGCTGAAGGACGGCGTGATCGCCGACTTCGAGATCACCGAGCGCATGTTGCGCTACTTCATTCTCAAGGTGCACCGTCGTCGCTACCTGGCCCGTCCGCGCGTGGTGATCTGCGTGCCCTCGGGCATCACCGGTGTCGAGCGCCGCGCCGTGGTCGAGGCGTCCAGCCAGGCCGGGGCGCGCAGCGTGCACATCATCGAGGAGCCGATGGCCGCCGCGATCGGCGCCGGTCTGCCGGTGCACGAGGCGACCGGCAACATGGTCGTCGACATCGGTGGCGGCACCACCGAGGTCGCGGTGATCTCGCTCGGCGGCATCGTCACCGCCCAGTCGATCCGGGTGGCCGGCGACGAGTTGGACAACGCGATCATCGGCTACGTCAAGAAGGAGTACTCGCTGCTCCTGGGCGAGCGCAGTGCCGAGGAAATCAAGATGTCGATCGGCTCGGCCTTCGACCTCGGTGAGGACGAGCACAGCGAGATTCGTGGCCGCGACCTGGTCAGCGGCCTGCCCAAGACGATCGTGATCTCCACCTCGGAGGTCCGCAAGGCGATCGAGGAACCGGTCAACACCATCGTGGACGCGGTCAAGAGCACGCTCGACCAGTGTCCGCCCGAACTCGCCGGCGACGTGATGGATCGTGGCATCGTGCTCACCGGCGGCGGCGCCCTGCTGCGCGGCCTCGACGAGCGACTGCGCACCGAGACCGGGATGCCGATCCACATCGCCGACAACCCGTTGGACTCGGTGGCTCTGGGCGCGGGCAAGTGCGTCGAGGAGTACGAGAAGCTCCAGCAGGTATTGGACGCCCAACCGCGCCGCTGACCGAGGACGCGGGGGCGGTCGCTCGGATCGCCGCCCACCGCGTTCGGCCCGGCACGGCCGAACACCACAACTGCCCAAGCGCCGCAACGTACGAAAGGGGCGGGCGCGCATCGTGAGGGACTCCCGGCACGGTCGGCTGGTCCTCGTGCTGCTGCTAGCGATCTCTTTCGCCCTCATCACCGTGGACATCCGCGGTGGCCGGAACTCGCCCATCGCGAACGTCCGCGATTGGGCCTCGGCCGTGTTCGGTCCCGCCGAACGCGGCGTGTCCGCCGCAGTGGACCCCGTCGGCCGGGCCGTGAACGCGGTCAAGGACGCGGGATCCCACGAGGGCGAGAAGAAGCGCCTGCAGGACGAGAACGCCAAGCTTCGTCAACAGGTGGACAACATCGAGTTCGACCGCAACCGTGCGGCCGAATTGGACAAACTGCTCAAGGTCTCCTCGGCCGGGCAGTACAAGATCAAGCCCGCGCGAGTGGTCGCCGTCGGGCCCGCGCAGGGCTTTTCCTGGACGGTCACCATCGACGCGGGCGCGGGCGACGGCATCAAGCCGGACATGACCGTGGTCAACGGCGACGGACTGGTCGGCCGGGTGACCCATGTGGGTCCGATGACCGCGACCGTGCTGCTCGCCACCGACCCCGGATTCGCGGTCGGCTCGCGACTGGCGGGATCGATGGAAATAGGGATCACCTCCGGCCGCGGCGACAAGCCGATGAACCTCAAGCTGCTCAACGGCCAGGCCAACGTCAAGAAGGGCGACCGGCTGGTGACGTTCGGCTCGCAGGGCGGCAAGCCGTTCGTGGCGGGCGTGCCGGTGGGCGAGGTCGCCGAGGTGCGCAACACCCCGGGAGAACTCACCCGCAGCGTCGAGGTGAAGTCGTACGTGCACTTCTCCAGCCTGGACACGGTGGGCGTGGTGATCGAGCCGCCGCGCACCGATCCGCGCGACGCGGTGCTGCCGCCGCTCGCCCAGGAGGTCGCCGCGCCACCGAGTACTCCGCCGGCCCCGCCGGCCCCACCCGTGTCGCCCACCGCCACCGAGCCGCCCAAGGGCACCACGGCCGCCAGGCCACCCGCCGGCGGCACCCGGAGCAACAACGCGAACGCGGCCGACCCCGGCGCCGACGGCCGCCGCAAGCCGCCGCCCGGCGGCACGACCCCACCGACCGGAAGGGACTGAGACGGTGCGGATCTCCCGCGTGTTCTATGCCGCGCTGCTGATCGTCGTCGCGCTCGTCGTCCAGGTGAGCGTGCTCGCCCGGCTCGGTCTGCCCGGCGCGGTGCCGGACCTGCTGCTCCTGGTGGTGGTCGGGCTCGCGCTGACCTACGGGCCGACCTCCGGCTGCGTGATCGGCTTCGCGGCCGGCCTGTGCGCGGACCTCGCACCGCCCGCGGACCACGCGGCGGGCCGATACGCGTTCGTGCTGTGCCTGACCGGGTACGTCGCCGGCCTGTTCGTCTCGCGCAGCCCCAGACGCTCGGTGCTCGCGCCGATCGCCGTGGTCGCGATCGCCGCGGCGGCCAGCACCGTGCTGTACGCGGCGGTCGGTGCGCTGGTCGGCGACGGCGCGGTGCACCAGGTGGGGCTGACCAAGCTGCTGCTGACGGCCGTTGTCTACGACGCGATCCTGGCGCCGTTCGTGGTGCCGTGGGTGATGGCGCCGGCCCGCAAGGTGGATCCGAAACCGATGCTCTCGGGCCTGTCCCGGTAGGGGGTGAACGCCCAAGATGCGTAAACGGATGCCGAGCCTGCTCAACGCCGGTCGCTCCAAGGGAGACGGCGCACACAGGGTGCGTGCCCGGATGGTGATCCTGCAGATCCTGGTTCTGTCGCTGATGATCACCCTCTTCGGCCGGTTGTGGTACCTGCAGATCCGCGAGGGCGACCACTACGCTGCGGCCGCGTCGCAGAACCAGGTCCGGGACGTGGTGACCCCGGCGGTACGCGGCCAGATCCTCGACGACCAGGGCCGCCCGCTGGTCAACAACCGCACCGCGCTCGTGGTCTCGGTCAGCCGCACCGAACTGCTGCGGATGCCCGACTCCGGCGTCGGGGTGCTGACCAAGCTGGCCGAGGTGCTGCAACTGCCCGCCGACGAGGTCAAGGCGCGCACCCGGCTGTGTGAGCGCAACGTGCCCAAGCCGTGCTGGAACGGCTCGCCGTACCAGCCGATCCCGGTCACCGACAACGCCACCACCGAGCAGGCGCTGACCATCATGGAGCACCGCGAGGACTTTCCCGGGGTGACCGCCGAGCCCACCGCGGTGCGCCAGTATCCGGCGCCCGAGGGAGTCAACGGCGCACACATCGTGGGCTATCTCTCGCCGGTCTCCGACGACGAGTTGAGCAAGCAGAAGGCGGAGGGGAAGAAGGACCTCCAGCGTGCCGACGAGGTCGGCCGCAGCGGTCTCGAGCGCAGCTACGACGCGGACCTGCGCGGTAAGTCCGGGGTCACCGGGCTGTCCGTGGACCACCTCGGTCGGGTCACCGGCACCGTCTCGGAGACCCCACCGGTGGCCGGGAACCACCTGGTGACCAGCATCGACGCGAAGATCCAGGCGATCACCGAGCAGCAGCTCGACGAGGCGATGAAGCGGGCCCGGGCGACCTTCGACGCGGGCAACACGCACAAGAACTTCATCGCCGACGCGGGTGCGGCCGTGGTGATGGACATCAAGACCGGCCGGGTGATCGCGATGGCCAGCGCGCCCAACTACGACCCGTCGGTCTGGGTGGGCGGCATCTCGCCGCAGGACTACAAGGCGCTCACCGACGAGAAGGCCGGTGTGCCGCTGGTGTCCCGGGCCATACAGGGTCAGTTCGCACCGGGCTCGATCTTCAAGGTGATCTCCACTTCGGCCGCGGCCGAGTCGGGCTACTCCACCAAGGCCAACTACGACTGCTCGCCGAGCATCTCGGTCGGCGGCCAGACCTTCAACAACCTGGAGTCCAGGGGCTACGGCCCGATCTCGCTCCAGCGCGCCCTGGAGGTCTCCTGCAACACCGTCTTCTACGGCATCGGCTACGACATGTGGCTCAAGGACGGCGGGATCTTCGGCAAGAACCCCAGGGACCCGATGGTCACCATGGCCAAGAACTACGGCCTGGGCGCCCCCACCGGCATCGACCTGCCCGGCGAGTCCGGCGGCCGGATCGCCGACCGGGCCTGGAAGAAGCGCAACTGGGAGCAGAACAAGGACGCGTGGTGCAAGCAGGGCAACACCGGCAACGAGTACGCGGACAAGATCGCCAAGGAGAACTGCGTCGACGGCTGGCAGTTCCGCGCCGGTGACGCGATCAACTTCGCGATCGGCCAGGGCGACACCACGGTCACCCCGTTGCAGATGGCCCGGGTGTACGCGGCGATCGCCAACGGCGGCACGTTGTGGAAGCCGACCCTCGGCAAGGCCGTGGTCAGCCCGAGCGGCAAGCTCGTGCGCGAGATCCAGCCACAGTCGTCGGGCAGGCTGCCGATAAGCGACGCCACGCTCAAGTACCTGCAGAACGCGCTGATCGGCGTCGAGATGAACGGCACCGCGTCCGGCGTGTTCGCCAACTGGCCGAACGCACAGATGCCGATAGCGGCCAAGACCGGCACCGGATCGGTGTACGGAAAGCAGAGCACGTCCTGGTTCGCCACCTACGGCGGTCCCAAGGACGGCCCGCAGTACGCCGTGGTGATGATGGTCAGCCAGGGCGGCACCGGCTCCGGCACCTCGGGTCCGTCCGTGCGCAAGATCTACGAGGCGATGCTCGGCGTCGACGACAAGGGCGCGATCGACCCGGCCAGGGCGCTGCTGCCCGCCCCGCCCGCGGGGCTGCCACACGTCAAGGAGGACGGCACGGTCGTGCCCGCCTCCTACATGCTGCCGCCGCGTCCCGGCGGCACCGACACCCCAAGCACTACCGCGCCGACCGCGCTCGGGGCACTGCCGCCCGATCGTGTGGTCTACCGGACGGGGAGAGGGACATGAGCCTGAGACTGCGACCCGCCTCGCGGGTGGCCGGATTCGGTACGCCGGACCTGGGCCGACTCGCACCGGTGTTCACTCCGCGCCGGTCGATCACCCGGCAGATCATCCAGCGCGACGCTCCCGTGCGCCGGTTGGACTGGATACTCCTGGGGCCCGCGCTCGCGCTGTCCGTGGTGGGTTCCCTGCTGGTGTGGTCCGCGACCCGCAATCGGCGCGGACTCACCGGCGGGGATCCGCAGTTCTTCTTCAAGCGGCACCTGCTCAATCTGGTCATCGGGCTGGTCCTGGCCACGGTGGTGGCGATAATCGGCCATCGTCGGATAAGGGCGTTCGCGCCGTTCATCGGGATCGCCGCGGTGCTCGGCCTGATGGCCGCGCTCAGTCCGCTGGGCAGCACGATCAACGGTCAGCGGGCCTGGATCCAGTTGGGCGCGGGCTTCTCGGTGCAGCCCGCCGAGTTGGCCAAGATCGCGATCATCTTGTGCATGGGGATGCTCCTGTCCGAACGCGTGGACACCGGGGACCTGGCCAGGCCCGGCGACAAGGCCGTCTTCTGGTCGCTGGTGGTGGCCGGGGCGCCGATGGCGGTGATCATGCTGATGCCCGACCTCGGCTCGGTCATGGTGCTGGCGATGATCGTGCTCGGGGTGCTGCTCGCGTCCGGCGCGCGGGCGCGCTGGATGGTCGCGCTGATCGCGATGGCCGCCGCCGGTGCGGTCGCGGTCGTGCACCTCGGGCTGCTCAGCGAGTACCAGATCGACCGGTTCCGGGCCTTCGCCAATCCGGACTTCGATCCGGGCGGTGTCGGCTACAACACCGCGATGGCCCGACTGGCGATCGGCTCGGGCGGGCTCCTGGGCAAGGGACTGTTCCATGGCGAGCAGACCAGCGGCCAGTACGTGCCCGAACAGCAGACCGACTTCGTCTTCTCGGTGGCCGGCGAGGAACTGGGCTTCGTCGGTTGCTCTGTGATCATCGCGCTGTTCGGGATCCTGCTGTGGCGCGGAATCCGGATCGCGCTGCATGCCGACGACCTGTACGGCACCGTGGTCGCGGCCGGCGTGGTCGCGTGGTTCGCCTTCCAGGCGTTCGAGAACGTCGGGATGAACCTGGGCATCATGCCGGTGGCCGGACTGCCGCTGCCGTTCGTCTCCTACGGCGGCTCCTCGATGTTCGCGATCTGGATGGGGATAGGGCTGTTGCAGTCGGTGCACATGCGACATGCCGGCGCCTTCAAATCCGCCTGATCGGACCCGGCGGTCGCGTCGCGCCGGCACCGGACACTCGCCGCGGGCGGGCCGCCGGCGCGGATCTCGGTAGGGGGTCCGTCCGCTTCGCGTTAGGCTGGGAGGTCGATCCCCCTCCCAGCCCATCGGAAGGACCGCCATGCCCGTCGAGTCCCTGTTCCCGCGTCTGGAGCCGCTTCTGCCCCAGGTGCAGAAGCCCATCCAGTACGTCGGTGGCGAACTCAACTCGACCGTCAAGGACTGGGACGCGTGTGCGGTCCGCTGGGCACTGATGTACCCGGACGCCTACGAGGTCGGCCTGCCCAATCAGGGCGTGATGATCCTGTACGAGGTCCTCAACGAGGTCGCCGACGTGCTCGCGGAGCGCACCTACGCGGTGTGGGGCGACCTGGAAAAGCTGATGCGCGAGCACGACGTGCCGCAGTTCACCGTGGACGGACACCGGCCCGTCGGTGCGTTCGACGTGTTCGGACTGAGCTTCTCCACCGAGCTGGGTTACACGAACATGCTCAACGCGCTCGACCTGGCCGGCATCCCGATCGAGGCGAAGGATCGCACCGAGGATCACCCGATCGTGCTTGCCGGCGGACACGCCGCGTTCAACCCCGAGCCGATCGCGGACTTCATCGACTGCGCCGTGGTCGGCGACGGCGAGCAGGCCGTGCTCCAGATCACCGACATCATCCGGGCCTGGAAGGCCGAGGGCCGGCCGGGCGGTCGGGACGAACTGCTCTTCCGTCTCGCCGTCACCGGCAGCGTCTACGTGCCGCGCTTCTACGACGTGGACTACCTCGAGGACGGTCGGATCCAGCGGGTCGCGCCGAACCGCTCGGGCGTGCCGTGGCGGGTGTCCAAGCACACCGTGATGGACCTCGACGAGTGGCCCTACCCCAAGCAGCCGCTGGTCCCGCTCGCCGAGACGGTGCACGAGCGCATGTCGGTGGAGATCTTCCGCGGCTGCACCCGCGGCTGCCGGTTCTGCCAGGCCGGCATGATCACCCGGCCGGTGCGCGAGCGCAGCATCGAGGGCATCGGTGCGATGGTGGACAAGGGCCTGAAGGCGACCGGCTTCGAGGAGGTCGGCCTGCTGTCGTTGTCCTCCGCCGACCACACCGAGATCGCCGAGGTGGCCAAGGGCCTGGCGGACCGGTACACGGACGACAAGATCGGCCTGTCGCTGCCGTCCACCCGGGTGGACGCGTTCAATATCGACCTGGCCAACGAGCTGACCCGCAATGGTCGCCGCTCGGGTCTGACCTTCGCGCCCGAGGGCGGCAGCGAGCGGCTGCGCAAGGTGATCAACAAGATGGTGTCCGAGGAGGACCTCATCCGCACGGTTGCCACCGCGTACGGCAACGGCTGGCGCCAGGTGAAGCTCTACTTCATGGTCGGCCTGCCCACCGAGACCGACGAGGATGTGCTGCAGATCGCGGACATGGCCAAGAAGGTCATCCAAAAGGGCCGCGAGGTCTCCGGGAGCCGCGATATCCGCTGCACGGTGTCCATCGGCGGTTTCGTGCCCAAGCCGCACACCCCCTTCCAGTGGGCCCCGCAGTTGGACCCCGCGGCCACCGACGCGCGGCTGCACAAGCTGCGTGACGCGATCCGCGCGGACCGGCAGTACGGCAAGTCGATCGGCTTCCGCTACCACGACGGCAAGCCGGGCGCGATCGAGGGCCTGCTGTCCCGCGGCGACCGCCGGATCGGTCGGGTCATCCGCGCGGTCTGGGAGGACGGCGGCCGATTCGACGGCTGGAGCGAGCACTTCAGCTACGACCGCTGGGTGCGCTGCGCGGACAAGGCGCTGGCCGACGAGCCGGTGGACCTGGACTGGTACACCACGCGCGAGCGCGAGTGGAACGAGGTGCTCCCGTGGGACCACCTGGACTCCGGCCTGGACAAGGACTGGCTGTGGGAGGACTGGCAGGACGCCCTCGACGAGACCGAGGTCGACGACTGCCGCTGGAGCCCGTGCTTCGACTGCGGCGTGTGTCCGCAGATGGGCACGGAGATCCAGATCGGCCCCACGGGCCAGAAGCTGCTGCCGTTGTCGGTAAAGCAACCAGCCACCCAGCACTGAGGACGTCAAACCCACTGCGGACTTCGAACTGGGCGACTCTTCACGGTGGTTGCCACAGGTCCCGAGCGTTCCGCAGAGCGAACCGCCGACTCCGGCAAGCCCGAGTAGTGCCCCCCGGGGGGCGATGGCCGAGAGAGAGGCCGAAGTCCGGTGCAGGCGCGGCCAGTACGTGGCCGCGCCCGCACCGTCGCGGAGGGCGCTGCCGGACCGATCCATCAACAGGTGCCGCGTTGCCGGGGGTCGGACGTGATCGAGCATCCGGACGGGATCCGCTACCGGGTGCGCCGGTGGTGGCTGGTGTCGTCCGTGTGGCGGGAGATCGAGACCGCCTACGAGCCTGGCGTGCGCAAGGTGAGCCGCCGCGCGAACAACACGTGGTCACCGTGACTCCTGAGGGCTGTGGGCGTGGCTCGAAGGAGCGAACGGCCGGGTGCACGTGGGTGCGATGACCGGATGGCCCGGCCGGAGCAGCGTGCGAGACCGAGCGTCGTCAGGTAGTCGGATCATCACGCAAAGCAGCGTTCGTGGTCCCGCTCCCTTGCCGCGGGCGGGGCCACTAATCTTCCCGGGTGAATGCAAACGGGGACCAACCGGATCGGGTGCCGTGGACGCCATCGACCCACAACAACCCACCGGGCGCACCGGGCGCACCGGGCGCGCCCGAACCGCCGGCGTGGCAGCAGCACGCCGAACTCCCGCACCCACGCGCCGCCGGCGGCCCCGAACCGGGTGAGGGCTGCCTGTACGCGGTGGTGCGCCGGCTCGCCCGGATCATCGCGCTGATCGTCGTGGTGCCGCTGCGCCTGCTGTGGGAGCTGCTGCGACTGATCGGCAGGGGGATCAAATTCCTGTTCTGGGACTGGTTCCTGCATCCGATCCTCAAGGGCCTGAAGATCCTGCTGTGGGACTGGTTCCTGTACCCGGTGCTGCGCTTCGTCGCCCGCTACATCCTGGTTCCGATCGGCAACGCCATCGCGTGGGTCGTCGTCCACGTGATCGCCCGACCGCTCGCATTTCTGTTCGGACACCTCCTGTACAAGCCCGCCGTGTTGCTGTGGCGGTACGTGTTGCGCCCGGTCGGGCGCGCGACGCTCCAGGCGCTGCGGTTCGCGTGGGAGGTGTCCACCGCCGTATTCAACTTCCTGATCGTCCGGCCGCTGTCCTGGCTGTGGCGGGCCGTGCTGGTCCCGATCGGCCGCGGCATCGCGGTGGTCTGGCACCACCTGGTCGTGCTGCCGGTGTCCTGGGCCTGGCGCAACGTGCTCGCGCCGATCGGCAGGGCCATCCGCGCCGTCTGGCGATTCGCGGTCGTGGCCCCGCTGCGCTGGGTGGGTCGCAACGTGCTCCGGCCGATCGGTCGGGCCGCCGCGGAGGTGCTGCGGGCCCTCGGAGTCGGGGGGCGCTGACCCGACCCGCCCGATGGCCGTACGCTTGGATCGACTACTGCCCACCCACTTGAGCCAAGGACTGAGCGAAACTGGCACGACGTACGCCCGAGGGACCGCCGCCCGCGCCGACGGTCCAGCGACTGCGGCTCCGGTACACCAAGCGCGGCCGCCTCAGGTTCACCAGCCACCGGGATTTCCAGCGCGCGTTCGAGCGGGCTCTGCGTCGGGCCGAAGTGCCGATGGCCTACTCCGCCGGTTTCACCCCCCACCCCAAGGTGTCCTACGCGGGAGCGGCGCCCACCGGCGTCGCCAGCGAGGCCGAGTATCTCGAGATCGGCGTGGCCACGCACTGTGACCCGGCGCGTCTGCGAGACCTGCTCGACGCGTCCTTGCCGACCGGTCTCGACGTGCTCGAGATCGTCGAGGCGCACGGCGGCAACCTGCCCGAACGCCTGGAGGCGTCGGTCTGGGAGCTCGTCCTCGCGGGCGTCACACGCGAGGAGGCCGAGCGCGCGGTCGGCGTGTTCCTGGCCGCCGAGACCGTCGAGGTCCAGCGGATGAGCAAGAACGGAATGCGCACATTCGACGCCCGTGAGGCGGTGATCGCGCTGACCGTCACCACCCCCGACGGGAACGACGCAGGTCACCAGGGTGTCGATGCGGAGAGCCCCGCACCCTGTGCGATACTGCGATTGGTTGTCCGGCACACCACACCCGCCGTTCGACCCGACGACGTTCTGTCCGGTCTTCGCATGGTCGCCGAACTTGTTACGCCCACCGCCGCCGCGGTCACCCGCCTGGCGCAGGGGCCGCTCGACACCGCGACCGATTCGGTGACCGACCCGCTCGCGCCCGACCGCGCAGCATCGGCGGTGGAGCACACCTCGCAGGGGGGCGAGGAACTCCGGACCGGCCCGCAGGGCGGTGCAGAACCCGTCGTCGAAGCCTCGAATCGGTGACGACCGGGTACACGAGGCCCAAGGCTTGAATTTCCGACAGACTTATCGCCCGGTCACGGCCGCAAGGTCGGGACCGGCGAGTGAGAGAGAAGCTTCCGCGCGGCGCCCTGCGTTGGAGCGCCCGGAAGCGTGACGGGAGACAGACCCGCATGCTCGACACCGAGCCCAACGACACGCCTGAGACATCAGGTACACCCGGGGTTGTGAACTCCGGTACTTCCGACAACGACAACAGCACCAAGGACGACACGGCCACGACGCCGGCCCCCCGCCGCCGTCGCCGCGCCGCCAGTCGTCCCGCAGGACCGCCGAGCGTGCCCTCTGCCGAGGCCGCGCCGGTTCCGGCTGCCGTGACACCCGAGGTTCCCGCGCCCTCCGACGAGGAGGAGCCGGAGGCCGAGGAGGCCGCAGTGGTCGAGACAACCCCCGAGCCCGAACCCGAGCCGGAGGCCCCGCGACGTGCGCGGCGCACCCGCAAGCGGGTGACCGCGCCGGTCACCGACACGGCCGAGGTCGCGTCCGCACCGGTGGAGGCTGCCGAGCCCGCACCGGCGGCGGCCGAGCCCGAGCCCGAGCCGGAGGAGGCACCCCGGCGCGTCCGGCGCACCCGCAAGCGGGCGGCGGTCGCTCCCGAGGCGACCCCGGACGAGGTCGTGCCGGAGCCGGTGCAGGCCGAGATCGCGCAGCCCGAGACCGCGGCCGAGCCGGCCGAGGAGGCCCCGCGGCGGACCCGGCGTACCCGCAAGCGCGCGGTGCCCGCGGCCGACGCGATCGAGGAGACCCCTGTCGCCGAGGCCGAGCCGGTCGCCGAGACCGCGCCCGAGCCGGAGCCCGAGGCCGCACCCGAGCCGCGGACCCGCAGCGGCCGCAAGACGCCGCCGCCGGTGTTCCAGCCGCTGTTCCAGGCCCCGCAGGCCGCCGTCTTCGCCGCGCCCCAGCGCGCGGTCGAGCCGACCCCGGCGCCGACCCCGACACCGGCCGTCGCCGAGCCGGAGACCCGGACCGAGCCCGACGAGCCGCGCGGTCGGCGTCGCCGGCGGCGCGCGCTGCCGGTGGACGAGGTGCACACGGCCGCCGAGGCCGAACCGCAGGACTCGCGCTACCAGGACGAGCAGGAGCGGCATGTGGGCCGCTCGGTCGCCGCGACCGAGCAGCCCGAGCCGGCGGAGGAGCCTGAGGGCTCCGACACGCACGAGGACGACACCGAGGGCGAGCGCCCGACCCGGCGTCGTCGGCGCGGTGGCCGTCGGCGTCGCGGCCGCGGTGACGACGGTGGCGAGGACAACGGCTCGGATGAGGACGGCGAGCACCAGGCCGAAGGCGTCGGCGACGGTCCGGACGACGACGAGGACATCGACGAGCCGGGTGACCCCGGGGCGACCACCAGCAGCCGGCGTCGGCGTCGGCGCCGCCGCCGTGACGGTGCCGGCGACGAGCCTGCCGCCGAGCCGCAGGACGACCCCGAGCGCACCGTGGTCAAGGTCCGCGAGCCGCGCAAGCGCGAGGCGCTCGCCGAAAGCCCCACCGACGAGGTGCAGGGTGTCAAGGGCTCGACCCGCCTGGAGGCCAAGAAGCAGCGCCGCCGCGAGGGGCGCGAGCAGGGCCGTCGGCGTGTGCCGATCATCACCGAGTCGGAATTCCTGGCCCGCCGCGAGGCGGTCGAGCGCGTGATGGTCGTGCGCCAGAACGGCGAGCGCACCCAGATCGGCGTGCTCGAGGACGACGTGCTCGTCGAGCACTACGTCAGTCGCAGCCAGGACACCCAGTCCGCGTACGTCGGCAACGTCTACCTGGGCAAGGTCCAGAACGTGCTGCCGTCGATGGAGGCCGCCTTCGTCGACATCGGCAAGGGCCGCAACGCGGTGCTGTACGCCGGCGAGGTCAACTTCGAGGCGGCGGGCTTCAGCGGCCCGCGCCGGATCGAGGCCGTGCTCAAGCCCGGCCAGTCGGTCCTGGTGCAGGTCACCAAGGATCCGATCGGCCACAAGGGCGCCCGGCTGACCAGCCAGGTCTCGCTGCCCGGTCGTTACCTGGTCTACGTGCCCGAGGGCACCATGACCGGGATCAGCCGCAAGCTCCCGGACACCGAGCGGGCGCGGCTGAAGACCATCCTCAAGAAGATCGTGCCGGAGAACGCGGGCGTCATCGTGCGCACCGCCGCCGAGGGCGCGACCGAGGAGGACCTGACCCGCGACGTGACGCGGCTGCAGGCCCAGTGGGAAGAGATCAAGAAGAAGTCCAAGATGATCACGACCAGTTCGCCCTCGCTGCTGTACGGCGAGCCGGACATGACGGTTCGGGTCATCCGCGACATCTTCAACGAGGACTTCTCGAAGCTGATCGTCTCGGGCGACGAGGCGTGGGACGTCATCCACGACTACGTCGGCCACGTGGCCCCCGACTTGGCCCCGCGCCTGTCCCGGTGGACCAGCGAGGTGGACGTCTTCGCGACGTACCGCATCGACGAGCAGCTGATGAAGGCGCTGGATCGCAAGGTCTGGCTGCCCAGCGGCGGCTCGCTGGTGATCGACCGCACCGAGGCGATGGTCGTGGTCGACGTCAACACCGGGAAGTTCACCGGTCAGGGCGGCAACCTCGAGGAGACCGTCACCCGCAACAACCTGGAGGCGGCCGAGGAGATCGTCCGCCAGCTCCGGCTGCGCGACCTCGGCGGCATCATCGTCGTCGACTTCATCGACATGGTCCTGGAGGGCAACCGCGACCTCGTGCTGCGGCGCCTGATGGAGTGCCTGGGCCGGGACCGGACCAAGCACCAGGTCGCCGAGGTCACCTCGCTCGGCCTGGTCCAGATGACCCGCAAGCGGGTCGGCCAGGGTCTGCTCGAAGCCTTCTCGGAGAACTGCGAGCGGTGCAACGGGCGCGGCGTGATCGTGCACATGGACGCGCCGGAGACCAAGGGTCACGGCAACGGCGGTCAAAGCCACGGCGGCAATGGCAGCCCCGCCGGTTCCGGGCGACGCAAGCGCAACAAGGGCAACGCCGACAAGAACGGCAGCGGGCCGATCACCGAGATCGTCGACACCGACGAATCGCTCGACCTGGACGGGCCGGTGCTCGAAGACGTCGCGGCGGACACCGAACTGCCCGAGGTCGCCGCCGTCGGCTCGGTCGAGCCGGTCGAGGTCGCCGAGGCGATCGAGACCGTGGAGACCGTCGAGGTCGCCGTCGAGCCGGAGCCGGCCCCGCCGGTCGAGGCCGAGGTGGTCGCCGAGGCACCGGCCGAGGAGACCCCGGTGGTCGAGGCCGAGCCGGTCGAGGCCGTCGAGGCCCCGGCGCCGGCCAAGCGGGTGCGCAAGGCCGCCGCCAAGAAGACGGTCGCCAAGAAGGCCGCGGCCAAGACCGCCGCACCGGCGAAGAAGACCGCCGCCGCCAAGACGCCGCGCAAGTCGGCCAAGAAGGTCGCCGCCGAGGCGGCCGAGGCAGCGGCGGCGAGCGAGGCACCGGCCGAGCCGGTCGCCGAGCCGGCGCCGAAGGCAGCCAGGTCGACCCGGGCCACCAAGGCTGCGGCCAAGGCCCGGGCCGCCGCCGAGGTCCCGGCCGAGGCGGAGGCCGAGCCGGCCAAGCCCGCCAAGGCCGCTGCCAAGCCGCGCAAGACGTCGCGGCGGGCGACTCGCCCCGCCGGTCCGCCGGAGGGCGCCGTGGACGGCGCCGAGCCGGTTTCGGCGGCGAGCGGAACCTGAGTCACGACGGGTCCGTCCCGGGGTCGAACCCCGGGACGGACCCGTTTGGCCTTCGCCCCCGGGCATCCTGTAACCTTTGCCCTTGGTGTGCTTAGGCACAGGCTCCTGAGCAACCACCCTTCGGAACGCAAGCTTCGGAGGAGGCCCCCGATTTCTGTTCGGTGTGGCTGGCTTCAGGGGCTCGGACCCTGCAGAGAGAGAGATCCACGGTGTACGCGATCGTTCGCGCCGGTGGCAGGCAGCACAAGGTTGCCGTCGGTGACGTCGTCCAGGTCGACCGCATTCGCGGTGCGGCCGGTTCGGCAGTTGAGCTCCAGGCCATCCTCGTCGTAGACGGTGAAGCCGTGACGAGTGACCCGTGGGTCCTCGCGGGTGTGAAGGTGACGGCCGAGGTCGTCGATCACACCAAGGGCAAGAAGATCGACATTCTGAAGTACAAGAACAAGACCGGTTACCGCAAGCGCATGGGTCACCGCCAGCAGCACACCCAGCTGAAGATCACCGGCATCAACTCCGGGAAGTAGGGAGAAGCGACATGGCACACAAGAAGGGTGCATCTTCCACCCGGAACGGCCGTGACTCGAACGCTCAGCGCCTCGGCGTCAAGCGCTTCGGCGGCCAGGTCGTCAACGCCGGCGAGATCATCGTCCGCCAGCGCGGTACGCACTTCCACCCCGGCACCAACGTCGGCCGCGGTGGCGACGACACGCTGTTCGCGTTGTCGGCCGGTGCCGTGCAGTTCGGCACCGCGCGCGGTCGCCGCGTCGTGAACATCGTCCCGGCGCAATAATCACGCCGCGGCATTCGCTTTGACATCCGAGGGCGGACCCCATGCGGTCCGCCCTCGGTTGTTTGTCCACAGTGTTTCGCTCCCCGCTCGGGGAGCCGAGGAGGAATCCACGTGACGACCTTCGTCGACCGCGTCGTGCTGCATGTCGCGGCGGGTAACGGGGGCCACGGCGTGGCCTCCGTCCACCGGGAAAAGTTCAAGCCGCTCGGCGGCCCCGACGGTGGCAACGGCGGCCGGGGCGGCGATGTCACGCTGGTCGTGGACGCCAACACCACCACGCTGCTCGAATACCACCACCACCCGCACCGCAAGGCCACCAACGGCAAGCCCGGCGCCGGCGCCAACCGGACCGGCCCCAACGGCGCGGACGTGATCCTCCCGGTGCCGGACGGCACGGTGGTCAAGCGACTGCTCCCGAGCGGCGACGAGGAATTCGTCGAGGACCTGGTCGGCAACGGCGCCAGCTACGTGATCGCCCAGGGCGGTCGTGGCGGCCTCGGCAACGCGGCGCTGGCCTCCCCGCGCCGCAAGGCCCCCGGCTTCGCGCTGCTCGGCGAGCCCGGCGAGGCCGGCGACTTCGTCCTGGAGCTCAAGACCGTCGCCGACGTCGCGCTCGTGGGTTACCCGAGTGCCGGCAAGTCCTCGCTGATCGCCACGCTCAGCGCCGCGCGGCCCAAGATCGCCGACTACCCGTTCACCACCCTGGTGCCGAACCTGGGCGTGGTCACCGCCGGCGACGTCGTTTACACCGTGGCCGACGTACCCGGGCTGATCCCGGGCGCGAGCGAGGGCAAGGGCCTGGGTCTGGAGTTTCTGCGGCACGTCGAGCGCTGCAAGGCGCTCGTGCACGTGCTCGACTGCGCGACGCTGGAGCCCGGCCGCGACCCGATCAGCGACCTGGACACGATCGAGGCCGAGCTGAAGGCGTACGGCGGCCTGGAGGACCGGCCGCGGATGGTCGCGCTGAACAAGATCGACGTGCCCGACGGCAACGACCTGGCCGACATGGTCAAGGCCGAGTTGGAGGCGCGCGGGCTCCAGGTGTTCGCGGTCTCCGCGGTCAGCCGGGCGGGCCTGCGCGAGTTGTCCTTCGCGATGGCCGCCCAGGTGCAGGGTGCGCGCGATGCCGCGCCGGCGCCCGAGGCGACCCGGATCGTGCTGCGGCCGACCGCCGTCGACGACAGCGGCTTCACCGTCACCCGGCGCGACGAGGCGTTCATCGTGCGCGGGGCCAAGCCCGAACGCTGGG
The DNA here is from genome assembly GCF_040605455.1 of Embleya sp. NPDC005575. Lineage (NCBI taxonomy): Bacteria > Bacillati > Actinomycetota > Actinomycetes > Kitasatosporales > Streptomycetaceae > Embleya > Embleya sp. NPDC005575. The sequence goes on from NZ_JBEXCV010000117.1 coordinate 22,387, forward strand.
TGCGCCAGACCGACTTCAGCAACGACGAGGCGGTGGGCTACCTGGCCGACCGGCTCGCCCGACTCGGCGTCGAGGAGGCGCTGTGGTCGGCCGGCGCCGTTCCCGGTGCCGAGGTCGTCATCGGCGACGACGTCACCGGTGTGGTCTTCGACTGGGAGCCCACGGTGGCGGCCGGCGCCGAGATGCTGGGTCGACGCGGCGAGGACCACCGGTTGCAGACGCACCGCCCTGCGGTGGACCGCCGCCGCGACCGCGACGCGATCGAGTCGCAGTACGAGGAGTTCGACCCCTTCGCGGACTCCTGACCGACGGATGCTCCGCGAACGACGATGATTCCCGACGTTTTTGGGTGACTCCGGTGGCTTTCGAGCGCCGGATGCTTTTCGAACAGGGAAGGCGGGGCCTGAGGTGCACACTGGGGCCGGCGCGGCGCGCGAGGACGTGACCTCCGCGCGCCGCATCGTGGTCAAGGTCGGTTCGTCCTCGTTGACGACCGCGCAGGGGGGCTTGGACGCGGACCGCGTCGACGCCCTCGTGGACGTGATAGCGGCCAAGCGGGCCGAGGGGGTCCAAGTCGTACTGGTCTCCTCCGGTGCGATCGCCGCCGGGCTGGCCCCCCTGGGCCTGCCGCACCGACCGCGTGATCTGGCCACCCAGCAGGCCGCCGCGAGTGTCGGCCAGGGGTTGCTCGTGGCCCGCTACACCGCGTCGTTCGCGCGGTACGGCCTGCGGGTCGGCCAGGTGCTGCTGACCGTCGACGACGTCACCCGCCGCGCGCACTACCGCAACGCCTACAACACGCTGGACAAGCTGCTCGCGATGGGCGCGGTGCCGGTGGTCAACGAGAACGACACGGTGGCCACCGAGGAGATTCGGTTCGGCGACAACGACCGACTCGCCGCGCTGGTCGCGCACGTCGTGCACGCCGATCTGCTCGTGCTGCTGTCCGACGTGGCCGGGCTCTACGACGGCGACCCGGCGAAGCCGACCTCGGCCCGGGTTCCGTTCGTGAGCGGACCGCAGGATCTCGAAGGCATCGAGATCGGCAAGGCGGGCAAGGCCGGCGTGGGTACCGGCGGCATGGTCACCAAGGTCGAGGCGGCCGGCATCGCGACCTCGGCGGGCATCCCCGTGGTGCTCACCGCGGCCCGCTTCGCGTCCGACGCGTTGGCCGGAAAGGACACCGGAACGCTCTTCCACCGCACCGGAGTTCGCACCGCCGACCGACTCCTGTGGCTGGCCCACGCGAGCACCGCGCGCGGTCGGCTCACGCTGGATCCCGGCGCGGTCCGGGCCGTGGTCGAGCGCCACAGCTCGCTGTTGCCCGCCGGGATCACCGGTGTCCAGGGCCGTTTCGTCGCCGGCGATCCGGTGGACCTGGTTGACGAAAACGGTCACATCGTGGCCCGCGGACTGGTCAACTTTGATGCGAAGGAACTGCCGGGCCTGTTCGGGCGATCGACTCGAGAGTTGGCTCGGGAGTTGGGTCCGGCCTACGAGCGCGAGGTCGTCCACCGCGACGATCTCGTGCTGCTGCGCCGCTGAGCGACGACCACGGAAGATCAGCAGCTCGCCGACGGGAGGCCGGCCGTGCCGGAGCGTGGGGAACGCCCCTGGGGACAGCCGAATACGACGGCGCGGGTCGAACAAGACGACGCGGGCCGAATGTGGCACATCACGCTGACCCTCGCCGGCAAGCCGGGTGATCCCGAGGATGTGCGGCGCGCGCTGGAACGGCTCGCCCACGAACACCCCTTCCTGCTCGCCGGACGCTACGCGGCCGACCACGCCGAAGTGCGGTACTGGGAGGAGGCGCCCAACCTGCACGACGCCGCGGCGATCGCGCTGCGGCTGTGGGGCGAGCACCGGCAGAGCGCGGGGTTGCCGCCGTGGGAAGTGATCGGGCTGGAGGTGGTCGACCGCCCGACGTACCAGAAGCGGGCCGTTGCACCGGCCCCGCTGCCGGTGCAACCGGGCCGGGTGCAGCCCTTCTAGCCGTCGGCCTCGCGCGGTCGGCGAGCCGGTCGAGCCGGTCGTGACCCCGGGCACGGCGAATAATCCGTGGCCCGAAAAACTCTCGCGCGTTAGCGTCGCGAGACAATGCGTACGTTTCCCGTCGCCGACCCCGGCGATCCCGATATCCGGTCGGCGGGCCGATACCTGACCTGGCTCGCCGTTCGCAGCCGCCGCACGATCCTCATGGGCATCCTGTGGGCGTCGGTGTGGATGGTCGCGCAGGCCCTGATGCCCGCCGCGGTCGGCCGTGCGATCGACGCGATCGAGGCGCGCGACGAGCAGGGGCTGTTCGCGTGGTCCGGCGCGCTGTTGGGCATCGCCATCCTGATCGGCTTCACCGGGATCATGCGACACCGCAACGCGGTCGCCAACTTCCTCGACGGCGCGTTTCGCACGATCCAACTGGTGACCCGGCACGCCTCCCGGCTCGGTGCCGCCCTACAGCGCCGGATCGCCTCCGGCGAGGTGGTCGGCGTGGGCACCTCGGACGTGGACGCGATCGGCTCGACGCTCGACATCACCGCCCGCGGCTGCGCGTCGGTCGTCACGCTCGCCGTGGTCGCGGTGGTGCTGCTGAACATGTCGGTGCCGCTGGGCCTGCTCGTACTGATCGGCGTGCCGCTGCTGATGGGCCTGGTCTCGCTGCTGCTGCGTCCGCTGCACCGACGCCAGAACGCCTACCGCGAACTGCAGACCGGCTTGGCCGACCGGGCCGTGGACATCGCGTCCGGCCTGCGGGTGCTGCGCGGAATCGGCGGCGAGCGCACGTTCGGCGCCCGCTACCGGCGCGAGTCACAACAGCTGCGGACGGCCGGTGTACGCACCGCCCGGGTCGAATCCCTCCTGGAGGCCGCGCAGTTCCTGGTGCCCGGCTTCTTCGTCGCATTCGGCACCTGGCTGGCCGCCCGGTTCGCCCTGGACGGCCGGTTGACGATCGGTCAGATGGTGTCCTTCTACGGCTACGCGGCGTTTTTGACCGTGCCGCTCTCCACCATCACCGAGTTCGCCGACCGGGTGGTGCGCGGCCATGTAGCGGCCCGACGGGTGACGCGCGTGCTCGCCCTGGAACCGGGCGTGACGGACACCGCCGATCCGGTCGCCTGGCCGCCGCCGGGGGACCTGGTGGACCGGTGCTCAGGCCTGATGGTCCGGCCCGGTGTGCTGCTCGGGATCGCCTGCGAGGACCCGCAGGACGCGCCCGCGCTGGCCGATCGACTCGGCCGCTACGAGGAGGCCGACGTGCTCTACGCCGACGTGCCGCTCGCCGACCTCGCGCTCGCCGACGTGCGGGCGCGGATCCTGGTCGGGCATCACGACGCCGGCTTGTTCTCCGGGCCGCTGCGTCGCGAACTGACGCCGGGCGACGGCGGAACGGGCGATCTGGCGACGGCGGTCGAGGTGGCCTGCGCCAAGGACGTGATCGACGCGCTGGACAACGGGCTGGACACCGAGATCGCGGCGCGTGGCCGGGAGTTCTCCGGGGGACAGGTGCAACGCCTGCGCCTGGTGCGGGCATTGATGGCCGACCCGCAGACGCTGGTGCTGATCGAACCCACCAGCGCGGTGGACGCGCACACCGAGGCGCGGGTGGCCGCCCGGCTCGCCGCACACCGCCGAGGCCGCACCACGGTGGTCGCCACCACGAGTCCGCTCGTGCTGGACACGATGGACGAGGTCGCCTACGTCGAGGACGGCAAGGTCATGGCGGTCGGTCCACACCGCGAACTCTTGGCGACCGAGCCGCGGTACGCCGCGCTGGTCACCCGGGTCGACGAGGACGACCGGGACGACCGGGACGACGAAGGCAACAGAGGCAACAGAGGTAACAGAGGCGACGAAGGCGAGGAGGACGCGTGAGCGCGCGGGAACTGCTCCCGATCGCGCCGGCCGCCGAGGTCGGCCGGCACGCCGTGCGATTGTTGCGCGAGCGGCGACGCGATCTGATCCTGACCGTCCTGTTCTACGCGCTCGCCGCGGTGGCCGGCCTGGTCGCGCCGCGGTTGCTCGGGGTGTTGATCGAGAAGGTCCGCGCGGACAGTGCGACCCGCACGATCGACCTGCTCGGCCTGGGCATCGCCGGCGCGCTGTTGCTCCAGGCGTTGATCGTGCGGCAGGCCGCAGTGGCCGCCGCGCGCCTGGGCGAGGGGCTGCTCGCGCAGGTCCGCGAGGAGTTCGTGGACCGGATCCTGGACCTGCCGCTGTCCACCGTCGAGCGGGCCGGCTCCGGAGACCTGCTCGGGCGGGCGAACCGCGACGTGGCCGCGATGTCCCGGTCCGCCCGGCGGGCGGTGCCGTCCGTGCTGGTCGCCGCGGTGACGATCGTGCTCACCTTCGCGGGGCTGCTGCTGCTGAATCCGCTGCTCGCGCTGCCGCTGCTGATCACGCTGCCGCTGTTGGTGCCGATCACGTACTGGTACCTGCGCCGCGCGCCGGCCGGCTATCTGCGGGAGAACGCGGCGTGGGCACAGGTGACCGACTCGCTGGCGGAGACGGTCGAGGGGGCGCGCACGGTCGAGGCGCTGCGGCTGGCCGACCGGCGCCGGCGGCGTGGCGACGAGGACGTCGCGCAGGCGTACGCGGCCGAGCGATACACGCTGTGGTTGCGCACGATCTGGTTCCCGTCGGTGGACTTCGGTTACATGCTGCCGGTGGTGGCCACCACGGCCTTCGGTGGGTGGGCGTATCTGCACGGCTGGGCCACGCTCGGCGAGGTGGCGACCGCGGTGCTGTACGTGCAGTTGATCATCGGCCCGATGGACGAGTTGCTGAACTGGCTGGACGAGGTGCAGATCTCGGCGGCCTCGCTGGCCCGGCTGCTGGGCGTGGCCGATGTGCCCTCCGATCGCGAACCGACCGACGCCGAGCCGGTGGACGAGACGTTGGCCGTGCGCGATGTGCGGTTCGCCTATGCGACGGGCCGCGAGGTGCTGCACGGTATCGACCTGACCATCCGGCCGGGGGAGCGGATCGCCGTGGTGGGGCCCAGCGGCGCCGGGAAGTCCACGCTGGGACGGCTGTTGGCCGGGGTCAACGCGCCCACGTCCGGGAGCGTGTCGGTGGGCGGGGTGCCGCTGGTCGGTCTGCCGCTGGACGAACTGCGCGGCCGGGTCGCGTTGGTGACGCAGGAGCACCACGTCTTTCGGGGCACGTTGCGGGACAACCTGCTGTTGGCTCGTGAGGACGCCTCCGACGACGACGTGCTGGAGGCGCTGCGCGCGGTCGACGCGGACTGGGTGGCGGCGCTGCCGGCCGGGGTGGACACCGAAGTGGGGCCCAAGGGCCACGAGTTGACCGCTCCGCAGGCGCAACAGCTGGCGCTGGCCCGGCTGGTGCTGGCCGATCCGCACACGCTTGTGCTGGACGAGGCCACCTCGCTGATCGATCCGCGGGCGGCTCGGCATCTGGAGCGGTCGCTGGGTGCGGTGATCTCGGGCCGGACGGTGATTGCGATCGCGCACCGGTTGTACACGGCGCATGACGCGGATCGGGTCGCGGTGGTGGAGGGCGGGCGGATCACCGAGTTGGGCAGTCATCGGGAGTTGATCGCGGCCTCCGGTGCGTATGCTGCGCTTTGGCGGTCTTGGCATGGGTGACGTTGGGCTGATTGGCCTCAAGCGCCGGCCGGGCTGAGTTGGCCTCAAGCGCCGGCCGGGCTGGGTGGCCTCAAGCGCCGGCCGGGCTGAGTTGGCCTCAGTAGCCGTTGTCTTACCGAAGTTGGTGTCGGTTTATAGGACTTGGCGTCTCGTTGGAGTGATACCGACGCCATCCATGCATGAAGACAGGGCCTCTTGGAATCTCGGTGGTTGTCTACGCCGAACGAGAGGTCCAGGAGGCCCTGTTGCCACGGTTGTACGCGGTCGCGGCCGGCACGTCCAATTTGTTCCACCGGGAGTGTGACTGCCTCGCGCATGTGTACGGGAACGCGGGCGCCCGGCCGGGCCGGGCGCCCGCGTATCCGTCGGACATGACGGACGCCGAGTGGCGTGTTGTGCGGGCGGCGTTGCCGGTGCCGGCGTGGTTGGAGGGCCGGGGCGGGCAGCCGGAGGCGTACTGCCACCGCGAGATGCTCGACGCGGTCCGTTACCTGGTCGACAACGGCGTCAAGTGGCGTGCGATGCC
>NZ_JBEXCV010000118.1:0-28336 GCF_040605455.1 Embleya sp. NPDC005575
CCGCGAGGGCCGCCGCCGGTCCGCCCCGGAGCACACGCGGCGCGCCCGCGATCAGGACCGCCTTGGCCGCGCGGCCCGGCCGCAGGTCGAACAGGTTGATCAGGTTGGCCGTACCCGCGACCACCACGCCCGCGAGCAGCTTGTCCACCAACCGTCGCTGCACGAGCGCGCCCGCCGCGAGGCCGGCCGCGCCGAGTCCGACGATCTTGACGCCGCCGCTGGTCAGTTCGCCCTTGGCGAGCGCGCCGAGGTGGCCCTTGAAGCCGCGCCGATCACTCGACCCGGCCATGTCGTCGTACGTCCCGAACCCGGCTCCCGCGACCGCCGCCAGTACACCGGCCGCACGCCACCGACCGGGCACCCCCGGAGCACACGCGGCGGCGACGGCCGTGCCTACCGCCGCGGCGGGCCCTTCGAGCAGGGTCAGCACCTCGCCGCGGTGGTTGCGCCGCTCCCACAGCGCGGCCTCGCCCGGCGGCCGGCGGGTCAGCGTGGCGTACGCGGCCCGGGCCGCACCGGTCGCGGCCAGCGCGGTCACCAGGCGACCCGGCCGGCCTCGGCGGGCCGCGACCGGGGCCCCGACACGATCCGCGACACGAGCGGGGGCAGCGGCCTTCGTCACGACGTCTCCTTCTTCGGCAGCTCCGGCAACGGACCGTCGGTGGTGCCCGTCGTACCGTATTGACCGGAAGTGCCCTGCTTGTCCTCGACCACCAGGGACCACACGACCGCGACCTGACCCACGGGCGTGTCGGCGGTGTCCACGGTGGAAACGGCCTTGGCGGTTTGATCGTTACGGCGCAGCGCCCAGATCACGCCGTTCTCCTGTGCGGCGGACGCGGTACCGGCCATGACCGTACCGTCGTCGCCGGTGTCCAGGGCGCGTGCGAGCGAAAGATGGATGTTGTTGATCCGGCCCGGGTCGTCCCCGCCGGTGGCCCCGGACGGCGCGACGATCACGACCAGGTCGGCGCCGGTGGCGGGGTTGTCCTTGACGTCGACGAAGCCGGCCTCCTTGAGCTTGGTCAACGTCTCGGTCGCGGCCTGCGTGTTGTGCGTCGCGGGCGTGGTGGTGCCGTTGTTCTGGTTGGTGTTCTGGCCCGGGTTGCCCTGGCCGGGAGTGCCCTGGCCCGGCGTCTGGCCGCTCGGCGGCGCGGACGTGGTTCCGGCGCCGGTCGGCGGCGCGCCCGACGCGGACGCGCCGGGGGGCGTCGAGCCGGGGGGCGTCGAGCCGCCGGGCAACTGGGTCGAGGTTCCGCCGGGCGTACCGGTCTGCACCGGTGGCAGCGTCTCGGTGATCGCGCCCGCGAGCACCCGTGCCGCCCGCTCGGTCGCCGACCCGGTCGGGAAGGCGGCGGCGTTGGCGCCGAGCGCGGTGACCAGTTCGGCCTCGCGCTTGGGGTCGGTCCAGGCGCCCTTGATCCCCACCTGGCCGGTGACCGTCGCGGAGGCGCCGTCGAGCAGCTTGACCATACTGTCGGTCAGCTTGGTGTCCGCGCCGGGCAGCGCCACCACGACCGCCTTGTGGCCGGCGAGCTTGCCCCTGACCAGCTCGGGCCCGACGGTGTTCATGATGCCGTTCAGGTACCTCGTACCGGCGTTCGCCCGGTCGAGTTCGCGACGCAGCCCTTCGTTGTTCCGGGCCAGGTCCTGGACCTGCGTGTCGAGCCCGGTGACGGCCGCCTCCTTGAGGAAGGAAGCGCCGAGTACGAGCCCGACCGACAGGGCCAGGAAGACCGCGATGATGGAGACGACGTGATATCTGAAGTCGATCAACTGAACAGTCCCTGGAGCCAGTAGACGAAGGCGTCCCACTGTGCCCCGAACACGTGGAAATACGCGCGCCCGAGCGGGGTGACCCGCACGGTGACCGCGATGGTGATCAGCGCGGCGAGGCACAACATGAGCAGCGATGTCGTGGAGATGCGGCTGCGGTACAGACGGCTGACGCCCTTGGCGTCCACAAGCTTGCCGCCCACCCGCAGCCGCGTGAGGAAGGTGCTCGCCATGCCGGCCCGGCCCTTGTCCAGGAACTCGACGAGCGTGAGGTGCGTACCGACCGCGACGATCAGGCTCGCGCCGCCGTCGTCGGCGAGCAACATCGCGATGTCCTCGCTGGTCCCGGTGGCGGGGAAGGCGATCCCGTCCACACCGAGTTCCTCGAGGCGTTCCATCCCGGGGGCGCGCCCGTCGCGGTACGCGTGCACGATGATCTCCGCGCCGCAGCGCAGCGCCTGGTCGGACACCGAGTCCATGTCGCCGACGATCATGTCGGGCTTGTAGCCGGCCTCCAGCAGCGCGTCGGCACCGCCGTCCACGCCGATCATCACCGGGCGATACTCGCGGATGTACGGCCGCAGCGCGGCGATGTCCTCGCGGTAGTGGTATCCGCGGACCACGATGAGCACCTGGCGGCCGTCGATCCGGGTCCGGATCTCGGGGACGCCGACGCCGTCGAGGAGCAGTTCGCGCTCCTCGCGGATGTACTTGAGGGTGTTCTCGGCGAACGCCTCGATCTGCTCGGACAGCCCGGCCCGGGCCTTCTCCATCGCGGCCGCGACCGATTCCGCGTCGAGCAGGGTGCCGACGGCGATCGGGTCGTCGCCGCGGTAGAGAACGTTGTCCTCGACCCGGACCAGCTCACCCTCGCGGATCCGGTCGAGCACACTCCCGCCGACGTCGTCCAGGAGCGGTACGCCGGCCTCCACGAGCAGCTGCGGCCCGATATTGGGGTAGCGCCCGCTGATGCTCTCGGCGGCGTTGACGACGGCGACCGGCCGACACTTGACGAGCGCCTCGGCGGCGACCCGGTCGAGGTCGCCGTGATTGATGATGGCGACGTCCCCGGGCCGGAGCCGCTTGGTGAGGTCCTTGGTACGCCGATCGACCCGGGCAAACGAACCGGTGACCTCGGTATGCCGTCGACGACGAAGCGCGGGAATCCTCACCGGCGCAATCCTGCCATGCACTGTATTTTCCAGCGGCCTCCGGCCGCTCCGGGAAACGGCCCTTGGGGCCGGTACGGCGGCTCCACCGCTCTTCTCGCAAGCTCGTCGATCACGGGTCGACAATCAAGTCGTGGGCGCTGACGCGCCCGAAGGGCGCCGAATTCGCGGCAGCCCGGAGACACGAGTGGATCGAGGTCGCGATGGCGACCCGGGCAAGGTGACCTGCGTCACGGGCCTGGACGAGAGTGAAACCGAAGCGCGGCTGTTACACGAGGACGGCTCGGTTGGGCGGCTTCGCCGCCGGCTCGCGAGGCACCACTTTTCTGCTCCCCCGCGTCGATCACTTCGGTGGAGCCGGGTCGGGGGCGCTGACGCGCCAAGACGCAGCCAAGGCCCAGGGGGCTGATCCCTCCCACCGCCCACCGACGGCCGGCGTGGTTGGCGGTGCTCGCGTGTTCGCCGTACTTGTTGTTGAAGCTGCTCTGGGTGGTCGACATCGACGTGGGTGTGGTGCATCCCGACGAGTTGAATCGCGCGCAGTGGGTGACCGCGAACGCGCTCACGTTCGGGATGGACGCGATCGCGGCGCTGATCGCGTACACCCTCAGTCGGCCGCGCGAGACCAGGATCCGGTCCTGGTCGATCACATTGCCACTGTGGGTCGCTTCCGGGTTGCTCGTGGTGATCATGTCGGCCGTTCCGCTCAGCCTGCCGGCCGCGGCGGTCGGGAGTACCGGCAACCCGTTCGCGGGCGACGACTTTCTGCGGCCCTGGGTGTACGCGATCGTCTACGGCGGCTTCATCGTGGAAGGCGCGGTGTTGTTGGGGGCTTACGGGCTGTACGTCCACGAGCGTTGGAGTGCCCTGTTGCGGATCCGGGTTCGGGCGCTGCCGGATCCGGCCGGTACGCGCGACGCGCAGCGGTTTCTCGGTACGGTCGCCGCCGCGCTCCTCGGCGTCGCCGGGGTGCTGCGGGTGACGTGGGCGCTGGGTTCGGACCTCGGGATGAGCGGACGGTGGGTCGCCGACCGCAACGCGACCGGGCGATGCATGGACGACGTACCGGGTGGGCTCGCCCTGCTCGGCGCGGTGGGCCTGGTCGTGCCGGCGTACCGGATCGGTGGCGCGCGGGTTCGGGGTCCGTTGGCGATGGCCTGGTTCGGAGCCGGCAGCGCATTCGGGTGGGGCGGCTGGATGGGGCTGATCAGTGCCGGAGCCGCGCCCGAGAGCACGTTGGCGGAGCGGACCTCCGCACTGCTCCACCTTGTCTACACTGCCGAAATGATCACCGGCGTATTGGCTTTGACCATCGGCTGGTTCTTCCTGAGCGAATACGCCCGGCACACCGCCATCGTCGCGTGTCGCGCCCCGACGCAGCTACAGCCGTCCGGTGGGAACGGGTGTCGGAGCCGGTTGTCGGCCGGATGATCGGGGGGCTCGGAAAGCAGTTGCTCGGGCGGCGGGCTCGGTTGCGGTGGGTGCATCTGGTGCTGGGGGGCGCTCTGTTGATGCCCTTTCATCTGGCCGCGCTCACCGTGCTGTCGATCACCGGGCTGCTTCGGGGCACGCCGGCGGAGCCGCTCACCTCGCAGTTCGTCGCCTTGGCGTTGGCGCTGCCGTTCGTGGCCGTGGCCGGCCTGGTCCCGCTCGTCCGCACCCTGGAGGCAAGCGCCGCACGGGTGCTGTGCGCCCCGGACGGTGAGGTCCTCAGCGCCCCGGCGACCAGTGCGGCGGCACGGCGGCGGGCCTCCGCGTGGTTCACGTCGCATGCGTTCCTGGGCGGTGTGGTCGCCGGCGTCTCGCTCGCCGCGCCGCCCGGAGGTGTGGTGTTGCTGGTGCTGCCGTTGGCCCCGGCCCTCGCCGAGGTCTTCCCGTGGGCCGAACCGGCGAATGCGCTCCCGGCCGCCTGGACGCCGGTCGGCCTGGCGCTGCTGCTGCTTCCGCTGCCCGTATCGGCCGTCGCCGGCTCCTGGCTGGCCCGGCTCGCCCCGACCCTGCTCGGCCCGACCCCCGCGGACCGCCTCGCGCTCGCCGAACAACGCGCCGAACGCCTGGCCGAACGCGCCCGCATCGCCCGCGACCTGCACGACTCGGTCGGCCACGCACTCAGCGCGGTCGGCATCCAGGCGGCTGCCGCAGGTCGGCTCCTGGAGCACGATCCGGCCTTCGCCGCCCGGGCGTTGGCCGCGATCGAGGACACCGCCCGCGACGCGGTGGCCGAACTCGACCACGCGTTGGGCCTGTTGCGTGAGGAATCCGACGCCGCCGCCGCCCCGACGCCCTCCCTGGCCGACCTGACCGACCTGGTCGCGCGTACTCGGGCGGCGGGAGCCGACGTCGAGCTCGACCTGACGGGCGCGGTGTCCGCCGTACCCAAGCCGGTCTCCCGCGAGGCGTACCGGATCGTCCAAGAGGGCCTGGGCAACGTACTGCGGCACGCCGGCGAGGTCCCGGTCCGCCTCCGAATCGCGGTGATCGACGGGCAGTTGGCGATCGAACTGGCCAACCCGACGACCGCGGCGCGCGCCACCCGAGGCGGCGGAGGACACGGCCTGCGCGGCGCCGCCGAGCGGATCGCCGTATTGCGCGGCACCTTCACCGCAGGCCCCCGCGACGGCTGGTGGCACCTGAGCGCCCAGATCCCTTTGGAAGGACATCCGTGAACGACCCCGTACGCGTCCTGATCGCCGACGACGAGAGCCTGGTCCGCGCCGGCCTGTACGCGATCGTCGCCGCCGAACCCGACCTGGCGGTGGTCGGCGAGGCCGCCACCGGCGCGGCGGCGGTCGCGGGCGCACTCGAACTACGCCCCGACCTGATCCTGATGGACGTCCGCATGCCCGATCTGAACGGCATCGAAGCCACCGCCCGGATCCTGCACCAAGCCCCGAGCCCGCAGCCGAGAGTGCTGGTCGTAACCACCTTCGAAAACGACGAATACGTCTACGACGCCCTACGCGCCGGCGCCCACGGCTTTCTCCTGAAGCGGGCGAGGGCGGACGAAATGGTGCACGCGATCCGCACCGTGGCCCGCGGCGATTCGCTCCTCTTCCCGTCCGCCATCCGCGACTTGGCGCTCAGCCGTGCGTCGACCCGGACCGCGAACGCCGAGCTGCAAACCCGCCTCGCCCGCCTCACCGCCCGCGAGCGGGAGGTGTTGCGGCTGATCACCTGCGGCCTGTCCAACACCGAGATAGCCGACCGAACCGGTCTGGGTCCGGAGACGGTCAAGACGCATGTGGCCCGCGTACTGGGCAAGTTGGGCGTACGCGACCGAACCCAGGCGGTAATCGCAGCATATGAGAGCGGCTTCGCCACGGCGGGCGGGACCGGGTTGCGATAGCCGTCGGGTCGGACGGCGAAGGCTCTCGTACGGACGGTAGGCCCAGGAGGACTCGGCGACCTCCCCGGCGGGGCATACCACCCCGTGCCAGGGACGGGCCCGCCGCCGGCGCCGAACGCCGAGGGTGTCCGGGGCGCGGCCCCCGAAGACTGCTCACGGCCTGGTTCCGGGCGTGCGCAGATCGCCGTGCTGGACGGCGAAGATGGTGGCGAAGTCGGTGGCGGTGTTGGTCTGTTCGAGGACGAATGCCCGGCGGTCGACCGGAAGCGCGCCGCCGACCTCGTGGGTCAGCCGGGCGAGCTCCTCACGGCCGGAGGGGTCCCTGCGGAGCAACTCGGCCAGTTCCTGGGCCCAGAAGTCGAACAGCGCTCGCCGGACGTCGTCGGGAACCGTGGCGGTCCGCACCAAGGCCGCGTTGGCATCGAGTTGCGCCTCGACCGCGTCTCGGCGCCTGCGGTCGACCCGGCCGAAAAGCCCGAGGACGGCGTCCCTCGTGCCCTGCCACAGATCCGTGGCCATCGCCGCGACCACCACCGCGGCGCCCGCCTCCGCCAGCACGGTCAACTCCGCTGTCATGGACTCTCCATACCTTTCTCCTTCGGGGTCCTGCCAGGGTTCTTCACCGGTTTCCGGGAAGGGGCAGGTTGATGTTCTGGGTGCCGTGCTGCATCGCGTTGATCACGCCGTGTCCGGACGCGTTGTTGACCATCTTCGAGCGGCCTGCGGCCGGTTCCCGGGCCGCGTCGGCGGGAACGCTTTCCGGTGGCGGCGCCGCGTACCCGGGCAGGTGAAGCCAGGCGTCCGCGCTGTATTCCTTCTCGGCGACGGTGACCTGGCGAAAGGCGTCCGGGTCGATTCCGGGATAGCCGTGCCGGACCGTCTCGTCGTGGAAGTGCCCGGAGACCACGAGCACGGCCGGCACCGTCTCCGGGGCCTCGGCCAGCGCGGCTCTGGCCACCGCCGCGTCGAGCAACCGGGCGAGTACTTCGAGCGGTTGGCCGGTGACCGGGCCGGCCGGGTCCAGGCGCACGTCGCCGGCGTGCAGTGCGATCCGAATCCGGATCCGGGTTGACGGCCCCGCCGTACGGTTGTGCGCCCGAAGGCGGACCGCAAGCTCATGGACCAGCGGGTGGATCAATCGGGTCTTGCGTACTCCGGCCGGCAACGTGACGCGGAAACCGTCGCCCAAGTCGTCGCACAGGCAGGCCTGCCAATCGATCCCGCTTTCCGCCACGGACTCGCGGAGCGTCGCCGCCAGCACCTCACGGACCCGATCGAGCGCGACGTTCCCCCGTCCCGCCGACCGCTCGACATCGACCGCCAGCACGACGCGGTACTGCAACTCGGCTTCCACACGGCCCTCCTGGGCTCGGCTTCCGTACGGATCTCCTGATCGCCGGGCCGCCGCCGTATCCCCCGGACGGCGGCGGCCCTTCGGCAAGTGTGGCCCGGGCAAGGCGCGGACATCCCGTCGAAATACCGGATTCGCACCCCGGATCCGCCGGTCGCGTCCCGCACACTGTTCCCGACGGTGAGAACACCTCGCGGGCGTGCGGGACGGGAGATCCATGGGTGACAGCGAGCCGGGTCGTGGCGCGGACGGGCAACCACCGCTCGGGGAACGGACCTGGCCCCGGTCGAGCCTGCTCGGCGGCCTTGCCGGGGCTGCGCGCGAACGGCTGCTCACCCTGGGCACGTGCGTGCGCTACGACGCCGACCGCGTACTCATCCGCGAGGGCGACCCGACGGATTTCGTGCTGCTCCTGCTCGACGGAGTGGTCAAGGCCACCGGACGCACCCACGACGGCCGGTCCGCCCTGCTGGCCGTCCGGTTGGGCGGCGACCTGGTCGGCGAATTCGCCGCCATGGACGGACAGCCCCGCTCGGCAACGGTCACCACGTGCGGGCCCATCGTCGCGCGCAGCGTCACCAACGGCGCCTTCCTCGACTGCATGCGGCGTGATCCCGGGATCGCACACGCCGTCAACGCGTCCGTCGTGACCAAACTCCGCGCCGCCAACAACCACCGCATCGACTTCACCGGTTGCGATGCCCCCACCCGGCTGGCCAGGGTGCTGTACCAGATCGCGATCACCCACGGCGAGCCTCTCGGCGCGGGCGCGGTCATCCGCTGGCCGATCACCCAGCCGGAACTGGCCACCCTGTCCGGCGCGGCCGAACCCACCGTGCACAAAGCGCTGCGCCGACTCCGGAAGACGGGCGTGGTCTCCACGGGCTACCGCACCATCAGGGTGGAGGACCTGGCCCTGTTGAGCGGCATCGCCTTCGGGCCGCCGCCGTGATCCCGGCCGTAGTGGGTCGGCTTCGGACGGCGCGAGGCGAGTGCCGGCGAGCCCTCGGACAGTGGTCGGTGCGCACGTGAGGCGTGATGGCGACGACATCCAGGTCCTGCGTCGCAACACGAACGTGCGCATCCGCACCAGCAGTCCGCAGCACGCAGCTCGTTTCCGGGAATCACTCGTCCGGGGAGAAACAGTCCTGTGACGGGATTGCCCTCCGGGACCGTGACTACCCTGACGCTCGAATCCGACGGACAGCCTGCCGGGTCACGCACTTGGCGATCGGAAGAACGGGGACGACATGACTGAGGCGAGCGAGGAACCTCCCCACGCAAACGTGTCGGACGGCGGCGCGGGCGACACGTACGCGATCGACATCGGTGGCAATGCGGCGGGGCCGGTGATCGCCGGCCACCACATCGTCGTGGTCGACGCGGAGCAGCACTCGACCGTGACGCTCATGGTCGAGGGGGAACGGCCACTGCCGGTACGCCGCGAATGGGTCGCCCTGCTCCCGCGCCGGCAGCGCGACCCGGTGGGTCGGGAGGCCGACGTCGCCCGGCTGGCACAGGCGGTCCGGGCCGGCGGTCTGGTGCAGTTATGGGGCCCACCCGGGGTAGGCAAGAGCACCCTGCTTCGGCACGCGGCGCGGATCCTGGAGCCGGGACCGGACGGAGTCGTCTTCCTGACCGCCGCCTACCGGGAGGTCGGGGATCTGGCCCAGGAGGTGTTCGAGGCCTGCTACGACGCCGTGAGATACGCCCCGACCAGCCCGGAGTTGCGGCGGCTGATGGCCACGGTGCGGGTGACGGTGTACATCGACGACGCCGACCTGACCGCCGAACAGCTGCGAAACCTCGCGGACGCGGCCCCGGAGGCCACCTTCGTCTTCGCCGGCCAGGACCGATCGCTCGTCGGCGACGGCACCGCGCTGGAGGTGAAGGGGCTGGATCGGGCGGCCGGGCGGGTGTTGCTGGCCAGGGAACTCGACGGCCCACTGCCGACCGGTGAGGGCTCCACCGCGGACGATCTGTGGCAGGCCGCGCGGGGGAGGCCGCGGCTCCTGCTCCGGGCGGCCGGGCTGGCCCGGCCCGACGCGTCGGGGAGGATGACGCTGCCCCGGCCAGGGGCGATCGCGGACCTGCTGCCGCTGCTGTTCGACCAACTCGACACGGCGGCGATGAGCGCTCTGCATCTGCTGGCGACCCTGGGCGATGCCGAGGTGGGCGCGACGCACATCGGCGCCCTGACGGACGTGCCGGACCCCGGCGCGCTGTGCGACCGACTGGCCGATCTGGGCCTGGTCGAAGCGACGGAGAACGGGTACCGCTGCGCGTCGGATGCCCTTCCGGCGCTGCGAGACCGGCATGCCAGGCCTTTCCCCGTCGACACGTTGTGCGAATACTTCGCCGGATGGGTGGCGCTTCCGAGCACGACGGCTGCTCAAGTCGCGTGCCACGGCCGGGCTTTGGAGGCGGTGGCCGAACTCGCCGAGTGGGCCGAGCGCCCGGAACTCGCGGTCCGGATCGCACGGGCCGCGTCGCCGGCACTGGCCCGCTCACTGCGGTTCGGCGTATGGGGCCGAGTGCTGAGCCACGGCTCGTCCGCCGCCGAGCACGCGAACGACGCGAACGCCAAGGCGTACTTCAAGCACGAGGAAGGCATCCGGGCGCTGTTGATCGGCCGCCGCGTCGCGTCCGCGGTCCTGCTGGCGGAAGCGGTGGTGCTGTGGCGGCAGTTGGGCGATGTCCACGGTGCCGATGCGGCGGCGCACGCCCAGCAGTACGTCCCTGCGGCCTCGCAAGCGGCTGCCGCCCCGCCGCCCGTCACGGACGGCGGCGCGACGGTGACGGGGGTGGACCCTTCGGTGGCACCCGCCGCCACGCACGGGAGCACGACGGCGGGGGTGGACCCCTCGGCCACATCATCCGCCGCGCAACACGGCCACACCGCGGCGGGAGCGCACACCACGACCGGGCAGTCCGCAGCACACGGCAGCGGAACGACGGCAGGAACCCATGGCACGGCGGCGCATGGGGCAACAGGCCCCGGCGCCACGGGCCACGGCAGCACCGCGCACGGCACCACGACGCACGGCGCCACCGCCCACGGAGCCCCGGCCCACACGACGACGGCCCATGCCTCCACGGCCCATGGCACGCATGCTCCGCTCGCTCACGGAGCCGGGACGCATGCCGGGTCCGGCGCCGCGCACACCACCGGAGTTGCGGGAGCCGGTGGTGCCCACGCCGGAGCCGCGGCCACTGTGGGAGCCGGGGCCGCCGCGAGCGCCTCGGGACTCACCCTGGCCCTCATCGCAGCGGCCGTTGTGGGGGCCGGGGTCATCGGGCGAGTCGCCTACGTCCAGCACGAGCGGTCGTCCCAGAGCCGGGACTCGACATCGGTCACCGCAGACAAGACGATTCCGACGCGGCCGGCCGGCCTCCCGGGCACCTGGAGCAACAGCCCAAGCGAAAAGCGGACTCCGACGTCGACGCCGACCGGTCTCGCCGGGACCTGGAGGGAGGGTCAAGGCAACACATTCTCCATCGCCGAGTCGGGGTACGGCGGCTACACCTTCCAGGCACGGAACCTGTGCGGGGACACCGAAAGCGTGCGCGTCACCGGATACGGCAGTAGTTACAGCGGTACACGGCCGCTCTACGACGTGACCGACAGCTCGTGCACGTCGGCCCTCGGGCGGGTCGACATCACCATCACCGTCAGCTCGAACGGGAGGAACGCCCAGTACACGTCGTCACTGCCGCCGGGCATCCAGGTGCAGGGCAGGCAGGTGACGTGCTACGGGTGCGGAACACAATCGTGGACCCGCGCGTCGTAGGCGCGCATCCCGAACGAGAAGGAGTCAGCATGGCCGGCACCTCAGGCGAGCGGTTCACGGTCCGGATCGGTGGCGACGCCTCCGGTCCCGTCGTGGTCGGTCACGACATCCGCGTGGAGGTCCACGAGGCCAAGCCCGGCACGCCGGCGGCCCAGGAGGACGAGGCCCCGGGCTCGACCCAGACCAACACCGCCGAGGACCACGCCACCATCAACTCGGTCATGCACGGCGAGCAGCACATCCACCACCACTACAACGATGCCGGCAACGGGCCCGGTCGGTGACCTGCGGCAGTCACGTCAAAACAACGGGTGGGCACCCGGCCATCGAGCTTGTCGGCGTCGGCGCGACCCGCCCGCGATCCGGATCCCCCGTTCACGAGGAGCGATACAGGTGCCACGGAGCGCGTCGGGCCGCTCCCGTCGGCCCGATTCCGAACCGAGCCCGATCCGGTCCGGCCGACGCGTCGGCCCTCGACGAACCCGGGCACCGATCGTGAACGTCGGTACATCCGAGGCTCGTTGCTCGGCGGCGGCAGGCGGAACCGCCGGCGGGAGCCGCGAATCGGATCGTGCTGTCTCCGTGCACGCAGAGATTCCTCGGACGACAGGTCCGGACCTGTCGTCCGGACGGTGGCTCAGTGGATCCCCAGGACCCGGTCCACGGCGATCTCGACGACCACCCGCCCCGGCGGGGCCGGCGGTGGCGAGCCGTAGCGGGCGAGGTACCGGCGGACGCCTTCGTGGACACGGTGCGGTTCGGCGGACAGTGTGGCGGTGCCCTCGAGGGTGATCCACCGAGGGCCCTCCGGTTGGCAGATCGCGGCCCGGCTGCCCGGGGTGGCGAGCAGGTTGTGTGCTTTGCGTGTCGTGTCGATCGTCAGGACGCGGGCCAGTCCCGCGTCGGCGTCCCAGGTGAAGCGGACGGTGACGACGTGCGGTGAGCCGTCGGGACGGACCGTGCTGAGCGTCCCGACGCTCGGCAGTGCCAGCAGGGCCTCGGCGGAGGGCGTCAACCGCTTCACTTGCCCGCCGCCTTCTCGGCCTTGGCCTGCCGCCAGATCAGCTTTGGGATGCTCATCTTGACGTCCCGGGTGGCGACTCCCATGGCTTTCCGGACGAACCGGGGCTCTTCCAGCTGGCTCAGCATGGCGGCGGCGAGGTCGGTCCGCGCGGTGTAGAGCCCGTCGACGCTGTCCTCGCCGAGCTCGTAGTCCGTCACTTCCTCGTGTTCGAACAACCCACCCGGCCGGACGACGGTCCAGTCCAGGCCGCTCTCCCCCATGAGTGCTTCCATGCGGCGCATGTCGTCGTGCGCGGTCTTCGCCACCTTGCGGTTCACCAGGGGGTCCATGACGAGGTTGAAGAAGTGCTCGCCGGAGGGCCGCCAGTTCGGGTCCGCCACGCTGGAGCTGACTGCCATGAGGCGCTTGACGCCGTGCTGTTCCATTCCTGCGAGGATGTTGCGCACTCCGTCCGAGTAGACGGTGACTCTCTCCCGGGTCGGCGGCACGCCCACGGTAGAAACGACCGCGCCGCTGCCCGCGACCGCCGCCGCGACGGCGGCCGCGTCGGCCACGTCCACAGCGGCGACGGTGAGCCCGGCGCGGAGGGGCAGGGCGTCCACGCGGCGGGAGACCGCGGTGACCTGGTGGCCGGCGGCGAGGGCCTGTTCGGTGAGTCGGCGGCCGGTCGGTCCGGTGGCTCCGAAGACGGTGATGCGCATGAGTTCGCTCCTTGTTCCTGCCCCGGACGCTCGGCGGGGCTCGACAACGAGGACTCTGTCGATGCGAGCGCGTGGTATTCAAAGACGATGAATAAAACCCGGGGTCGTCCGCGGGGCAACCCGCCGACCAGAGCACTCATCGCCGAAGCCGCCCGCGGCCTGTTCCTCGAACACGGATACCGCCGCACGACGCTGCGGGCCATCGCCGCCGCGGCGGGCGTGGACCAGGCGCTGATCAAGTACCACTTCGGGTCGAAGCAGCAGCTGTTCGGCGAGGTCACAGAGCTGCAGTGCGCCCAGTCACTCGGACTTGCCCAGGCGCTGCAGGGCGACCCCGCCGGCGTCGCCGACCGGATCCTGCAGGCCGTCACGGACTTGTGGGACGCGACAGTGGTCAACCGCGCAGCGCTACAGGACGAGGACGTCATGGGCGTGCTGCGGGAGTACCTCGACGGGGAGGTGTTGCCGCAGATTGCTGAATATCTCGGCGGTACGGACGCGACCGAGCGGGCGACCGCCGTGGTCACCGTGATCGGCGGACTGATCTTCACGCGGTACCTGCAACCGCTGCCCACGTCCACGCGCCTCTCGGCAGCCGAGGTGCGCCGGATCCTGACCCCGACACTCCGCGCGGCACTTCAGGGCAGCAGCCGACCGCGGACCGGAGCGCGCCGGATCATCGCGGCCTGAATCCGCTGCGCGCCGACGGCTGAAGCACCCCGCCCGCCCCACGGCCCCGCACTCGGCGCAACAGGCCACGGTCGTCGGGAAACCGGCGAAAAGATGGAGGAACGCTCATGGAGCCGGCCGATTTCTACACCGGAATCGTCGCAGAGTCCTATGCCCCTTTGAAATCCTTCTCTCCGGACCCCGAGACCTATGCGGCCCTTGTCCACGAAACAGGCCCTCCCGCCCTGGAGTTGGGCTGCGGAGACGGCGATCCGCTGCTCGCTCTGCGTCGACGCGGTCTGGACGTCGAAGGTGTCGACTCCTCAGCCGACATGTTGGCGCGCTGCCGGCGTCGGGCCGATGAGGCGGGTATTACCGTCACCCTCCACCATCAGCGGATGGAGGCGCTCGACCTGCCGCGCCGCTTCCGAGCAATCTTCCTGGCCGGGCCGACCTTCAACCTGCTTCCGGACGACAGCGCTGCCACCGCCGCGCTTCAAGGCATCCGCCGCCACCTGGTCGACGGCGGTTCCGCCTTGATCCCGCTGCACATCCCCTCCCCCGGCCTCACCGATCGGATCGGCGAAGTGCGTACCGCCATAGCCGACGACGGCGCAGAGTTGCGGTTCTCCCTGGTGTCCGAAGAACGTAACGAAACCCTGCGCACCCAGACGTCCTTGCTGCGCTACGAACGCCACACGCAAGACGCGAGCACCGTCGTGGAGCGCCCATGGCTGCTGCACTGGTACACCCCATCCGGATTCGAGGCGCTCGCCGCAGCGGCCGGGCTGACCACGGTGTCCGTCACGGACGCGGACGGCAACGCCGCCAAAAGCGACGCCGACTTCACGGTCTTCCGGCTCCAACGTCGATAACGAACAGCGCTCGCCGGACAACCGGATGAGGCTGACCGTATGCCGATGGTTGAGGTGTCGCCGCATCCTGGCACCGTCGTTGACGGCCGGCCACAGACTTCGCGGAACGGCCACCAAACACCGCACCTCCCCAAGGGCGTTCACGGCCGCCAAGATCAGCATCGCTAAACTGCGGCCACTGTGCGGGCTCGGGGTTCGCCCGGGTTCACCAGAGGAGCACGAGCACATGATGGGGCCGGCCCATTCCCTGTCCGGGGCATGCGCGTGGATGGCCGCAGGGGCCGCCGCCGATGCCTACGGTCGACCGATGCCCTGGCCCGTCCTGGTGGTCGGCGGGCTGATCTGTGCCGGCGCCGCCCTCGGTCCGGACCTGGACCACAAGGCCGCCACCGTCTCCCGCTCGTTCGGGCCGATATCCCTGATCCTCTGCGGCCTGGTCGACGCCCTCGCCACCGCCACCTACAAGGCCACCCGCAAGAAGGGCGACCCCCGTCGCAACGGCGGCCACCGCACCCTCACCCACACCTGGGTCTGGGCCCTGCTCGTCGGTGTGGGCGCGTCCGCGATCTGCGCCTACGGCGGTCGTTGGGGCGTACTGGGCGTCCTGTTCGTGCACATGGTGCTCGCCATCGAGGGCCTGTTGTGGCGCCAGGCCCGATTGCACAGCGACATCCTGGTCTGGCTGCTGGGCGGCACCAGCACCTGGATGCTCGTCGAGATCCTGAACCGCCCCGGCAACGGCTCGAATTGGTTCTTCACCGAGCCCGGCCAGGAGTACTGGTGGGTCGGCCTCCCGATCGCCCTCGGCGCCCTCACCCACTGCATCGGTGACGCGCTCACCATCTCCGGCTGCCCGATCCTGTGGCCCATACCGATCGGCCGCAAGCGCTGGTACCCCCTGGGCCCGCCGAAGTCCATGCGCTTCCGGGCCGGCGCCAAGGTCGAAGTCAAGGTCCTGATGCCACTCTTCATGGCCGCCGGCGGCCTGGGCGCCGTCGGCGCACTCGGCTACCTCGGCTGACCCCCGGAGAAGGTCGGACCCTACCGGCGGATGGTGACGCCAATCCTCCGAGAGCGGACTGAACACGAGCCCAGTCCGGTCTCCCGAACCGCATCACCCCGGGTCACAGGCCCGACGCCGGTTCCCGCTCCGATCCCGTCGCACGCTCCGCGCGGCCGACCGACACCGAAACCCAGGCTTCGCCGCACCCTGTCCGACCGGCGGCGCAACCTCCGAGCGTGCGAATCCGGTCGGATGGCCCCGGCCCCATCCATCAAGCAGCGTCGAGGGCTGCGGTGATCTTGCGGATCATGTCGGCCACGGCGGGGCCGGGTTCGCCCTTGTGGGTCCGGGCGGCGGCTTCGACGGCGACGACGACGGTGCTGCGGAAGTTGTCGGCCTCTGCCGGGTCCTGCTTCTTGAGCAGGCCCATGGCTGCCGTCAGGGCCGGCAGCACCTGGTCGGCGAGTACGGCCACGGACTTGCTGTTCAGATACATGCCCTTCGGCTTCTCGGCGAGCACGTGCCCGACCAGACCGGTCGCGGAGGCCAGGGCCATGGAGCCGTCGACGGCGGCCCTGTGGGCCTTGCCGGTGGCGGACATCAGCCAGACGGCGCCGTGCGCGGCGGTCTGCAGGGTGAGCTTGTCCTGGTCGGTAAGGGTGACGGACATGGTGGTGTGCTCCTTTGAATCTGTTTCGGTTGCCGATCTTTCTGGTGGCGGATCGGCTCCGTTTCCGTGACTCCATCTTGGCACACGTATGGCGCCATTGCGATCCATCATGGCGTCATATGTGCCGCCAAAGGCGCCGCAGTCTGACCACAGTCCCTAAAGCCGCAGGCCAGAAGCTGTTCTCCCGGGCGCCAACGCAGCCAAATTCTTTGCGGGCTCCATGGGTGGTCCGTGCTTCTCCAGGACACGACCCCCACGGCATCGTCTGATGCGCCGTCACATCGCCCTACCGGAGGTAGGGCCAACTCCTGCTCACGCAGCGCCCCTTGCCCAACCGGACATGAGAGCCTTGGCGTAACGATCAACACCCGGTCGCCGCCATCTCCGGCAGCGACCCGCGCTCCGGGGAGGCCTCATGATCGAGCTGCTCCACCGATGGACCTGCTACTGGGTCGAGCTCCTGCAACGCCACGACCTGGCCCCGGAAAACAACGGGTCCTGACCGCCACATCACTCCATCGGCTCGGCCCCCGCGCCGATCCGTCGAAACAGTTTCCCGACGGCGGGCAATCTCCGCTGTCATGCTGGGCGTTCCGGCTCGAACGACGGGAGCGTCGATGCGTGCGGAGGACGTGGGTGCGGTCGTGGTCGCGGTGGTGGTACCCGTACTGACCGCAGCCGTCGGGGCGTTCGCGGTCACCTGGCAGGACCGTCAGGCGAGCCGGTCACAAACCGGCCGTCGGCAACGGGCGTTCGAGGACGCGACCCGGCAGGTCGACTTCGCGGTGTTGTGGTGGGAGGCACGCCAACGCCTCCCCGGCAGCCCGGAGGAACTGGGCAGTGCGAGTCGCGTCGCCCAGCGCTGGCTCGACCAAGCGGGCGCACTCGTGGTCTCCGCCGGTCCCGGCACCGTCGATCCGCCGCGCCGGTTGTCCCCCGCCCGCCTCCTGCTCCTCTACCGGTTCCGCCACACCTCGGCCAAGTTCATCCGAGCCGGCTTCTTCGCGATGCTCGTCCTCATGGGCGTCACGAGCGTCGGCGTACTGAGCGTGGCCCTGTCCACCGGCACCGGCGCCGACCTCGGCTGGTCACTGACCTGGCTGCTGCTCTTCGCCCTGATCACCCTGTCCCTACGCTTCTGGGCCGTCTCGGCCGACGCCACCCGCCAACCCTGAACCCTTGACAGGGTCGCGAGGCCGGAGCAGGCCCCCTTGGCGCCTGTGGAACCCCAGCCTTCGTGTCGGACGCGACAGGTGGAGCGCGGGTACACGACCCAGTCAACCCAGACGTGGCCGAAGCAAACCAGCCGGAAACCCGCCACCCTCAAGGCCAGGTCGACGGGTGGGCCCGGTGGGCGCAACGATGGCCCACGCAACCCACCCGCTACCGCAACAAGCTCGCCCGAGCCCCGCAACCCGTCAGGGCCAAGCGGCCACAAGCATGTCAATCCTCGCGTTTCGCGCCCGCGGCCGTGGCCAGGAGTTCCTCCGCGTGTGCCCGGCCGAGTTCGGAGTCCTCCAGGCCGGCCAACATGCGGGAGAGTTCGCGAACGCGTGCCGCGTCGTCGAGGGTGACCACGCCGGAGCGGGTGACCGTGCCGTCGCTGGACTTCTCCACCACCAGGTGACGGTCGGCGAAGGCGGCGACCTGCGGGAGGTGGGTCACCACGATCACCTGGGCGACCCGCGCCAGGCGGGCCAGGCGGCGGCCCACCTCGACCGCGGCCTTGCCGCCGACGCCCTGGTCGACCTCGTCGAAGACGAACGTGGGGACCGGATCGGCGCCGGCGAAGACCACTTCGACCGCGAGCATCACGCGCGAGAGTTCACCGCCGGAGGCGCCCTTGGCCAGCGGGCGCGGCGGTGCGCCCGGGTGGGGGGACAGTTGCAGCTCGACCTCGTCCACGCCCATCGGCCCGTACGCCAGAACCCGATCGCCCACCGGCAGGCCGTCCGGGTCGTCCACGCCGGAGATCGCCACGCCAACGCGCGCGTACGGCATCGCCAGCGCGGTCAGCTCGCCGGTGACCGCCGCCGCGAAGCGCTCCGCCGCAGCGTGCCGGGCCGCCGAGACCTCGCCCGCCAGCGTCGCCAACTCGGCACGCAGCGCGTCCCGTTCGGCGGTCAGCTCCTCGGTGCGGTCCTCGTCGCCGTCCAACTCGGCCAACCGCGCGGTCGAGCGCTCGGCCCAGGCCAGCACCTCGTCGATCGACTCGCCGTACTTGCGGGTCAACGCGGTCAGCGCCGCCCGCCGCTCCTCCGCCGCCGCGAGCCGGACCGGGTCCGCGTCCACGCCGGCCGCGTAGGACGCGAGCTCGCCCGCCACGTCGGACACCAGATACCCGACCTCGCCGAGCCGATCCGCCAACGCCGCGAGCGCCGGGTCGTGTGCGCGCACCGCCTCCACCGCCCGGTGCGCGGCGCCCAGCAGCGTCGAGGCGTCCACCGCGTCCGTGCCGGTCTCCGGGTCGCCCAGCAGCGCCTCGTGCGCCGTGGTCGCCGCAGTGCGCAGTGCATCGGCATGGCCCAAGCGCAGGGTCTCCGCAGCGAGTTCGGCGTCCTCGCCCGGCTGCGGCACGACCTGCTCGATCTCGGTCAGGCCGAACCGCAACAGATCGGCCTCCTGCGCACGTTCGCGCGCCCGGGTGGTGATCTCGGTCAGTTCCGCGCTCACCTCGCGCAGCCGTCGGTAGACCCCGCCGTACGCCTTCAACGGCGCCGACACCGTTTCCCCGGCGTACCGGTCGAGCGCGCCGCGCTGCCGGGCCGGGCGCAGCAGCCGCTGCTGGTCGGTCTGGCCGTGCACCGCGATCAGGTCGTCGGCCAGGTCGGTCAGCAGCCCGATCGGCGCGGCCCGCCCGCCCACGTGCGCGCGCGAGCGGCCCTCGGCCGAGACGGTCCGCGCCAGCAGCAGTTCGCCGTCGTCCACCTCGGCGCCCGCCTCGGCCGCCCGACGCCCCGCGGGTGAGTCCGCCGGCACGCTGAGCCGACCCTCCACCAGGGCCTTTCCCGTCCCGTTGCGCACCAGCCCGGCATCGGCCCGCCCACCGAACAGCAAGCCGAGCCCGGTCACCACCATCGTCTTGCCGGCGCCGGTCTCGCCCGTGACCACGGTGAAGCCCGGCGCGAGCTCGACTACGGCGTCTTCGATGACACCCAGACCCTGTATCCGCATCTCTTCGAGCACGGGACGACACTACGAGGTCGTGGGGACTCCGCGCGAAGAACGCAGTTCAACGGCGTGTGTGCAAAGTGTGTTCAACACACCACCAGGCGGCGGTACCGCCGATCCGAGGTCGGCCGAACGGCCTCACTTGCGCCCGCGCCACCCCTTCACCGGCAACGCGAACTTGGCCACCAGCCGATCCGTGAACGGCGCCCGGTGCAGCCTCGCCAGCCGCACCGGCTGGGTCCCGCGCCGCACCTCCACCCGGGCGCCCGCGGGCAGCTGTACGGTCCGCCGCCCATCGCACCACAACGCACCGGGCGGCGTCTCCGCCGCGAGCTCGAGCGCGAGCACCGAATTCGGCGAGACCACCACCGGACGCGCGAACAGCGCGTGCGCGCTGATCGGCACCATGATCAGCGCCTCCACCTCGGGCCACACGATCGGCCCACCGCCGGAGAACGCGTACGCGGTCGAGCCGGTCGGCGTCGCGCACACCACCCCGTCGCAGCCCCAGCGGGACAACGGCCGCCCGTCCACCTCGGCGACCAGTTCGAGCATGCGCTCGCGCGAGGCCTTCTCGATCGCGGCCTCGTTCAGCGCCCAGTTGGTGTGCACGATCTCGCCGTTGACCCGGACCACCACGTCGAGCGTCATCCGCTCCTCGACGTCGTAGTCGCGCGTCACGACCCGCTCCACCACGTCGTTGAGGTCCTCGCGCTCGGCCTCGGCCAGGAAGCCGACCCGGCCCAGATTGACCCCGAGCATCGGCACGGCCGCATCGCGCACCAACTCCGCGCCGCGCAACAGTGTGCCGTCCCCGCCGAGCACGATCGCCAACTCGCAACCCTTGGCCGCGTCGGGCTCCACGGACACCACGACCGCACCCGGCAGGGCCAGGTCGTCCGCCTCGTGTTCGAGCACCCGCACGCCCAGACCCGCCGCGATCAGCCGCTCCACCACCAGCCGTGCGCTGCGCAGTGCCGCAGGTCGGCCGGTGTGCGTCACCACCAATACCGTGCGATCGCTCATGCCCGTATCCCCTCGTTCGCATCGCATCGACCGCAGCCGTACCCGTACGCCGTGACGCTATCGTGCACGCCGCTCACCGAGGCCCCTCGGCGACCGCCCGATCGACGTCCGCCGGGTCCAGCTCCGGTGCGCCGGCCCGCATCCACAGGAAGTACTCGACGTTGCCCGACGGCCCCGGCAGCGGCGACGCGGTCACTCCGAGCACGCCCAGGCCCACCTTCGCGGCCTGCTCCGCCACCATGCGCACCGCCTCGGCCCGCAGCGCCGGATCACGCACCACCCCGCCCGCGCCGAGCCGCTCGCGCCCGACCTCGAACTGCGGCTTGACCATCATCACCAGATCCGCGTCCGGCGCCGAACAGCGCACCAGCGCGGGCAGCACCAGCCCGAGCGAGATGAAGGACAGGTCACCCACCACGAGGTCGGCCGCCGGCCCCACTTGATCCGGCGTCAGCTCACGCACATTGGTCCGGTCCCGTACCGTCACCCGGTCGTCGCTGCGCAGCGCCCAGGCCAATTGCCCGTACCCGACGTCCACCGCGACCACGTGCGCCGCGCCCGCGCGCAACAGCACGTCGGTGAAGCCGCCGGTGGAGGCCCCCGCGTCGATGCAACGCCGCCCCTCGACGGTGAGGCCGAGCGGGGTGAACGCGGCGAGCGCGCCGGCGAGCTTGTGCCCACCGCGCGAGACGTAGTCCGGATCCCCCTCGTCGGCCGCGACCACCACGGCCGCCCCCGCGTCGACCTGGGTGGCGGCCTTGGTCGCGGTCTGGCCGCCCACCGTCACCCGCCCGGCCGCGATCAGTTCGCTCGCGTGGTCCCGGGAGCGAGCGAGTCCCCTGCGCACCAGCTCGGCGTCGAGCCTGCGTCGTGCCACCGGTCGTGCCTGCCGTTCCTTGGTTGTGCCGAAGTCGTCGACGAGGACCGCCACTCCCGCGCCCGGCGTGTGTGCGTCCCCGCCCGAATCTGTGGATCGGACCTACCGGTCCAGTTCCGCCAGGGTGTCCCGCAACCCTCGGTGCACATCCTCGTACACCGACCCGTGCGCCTCGGTGGGCAGGTCACCCACCCGGCTCAAAGTGGCGAGTACCGCGTCCACATGCGCGTCGCCGGAGGGCGCGGGCGGTTCGACGTCGAGCGGCCCGATCACCGCGACCGCCGAGGGCACGCCGCCCCCGTCGGGCGCACCGCCGCCCACGATCGGCGCCGGATCCGCGCTCGTGTCCGCGCCCGCGTCCTCGCTCACGACTGATCGTCCGCGTCGGCGGCCGGCGCAGCGGGCTTGCGGATCGCCTTCTTGGCCGGTGCCGCCTTCTTCGTGGCAGCGGTGCCGTTCGTCTTGCGCGCGGGCTTGCGCGGACCGGCCGCCGGGGTCGACGCCGCGTCGGACCGCGGCGCGGAGGTCTTCTTCGCGGCGGCCTTCTTCGCGGCCGGCGGCTTCTCGGCAGCGGCGGAGGGCTTCGCGACCGGCGCATCGGGCGACGTGGCAGGCGGCGTGGCCACCCGGGCCGCCGGCCCCGCACCGGACCCCGCACCCGACCCCGCCACCGGGCGCGGCGTGCGCGGCGTGGACGCGCGCGCCAACCGGTGCTCCAGGTCGGTCACCCGGCTCTTCAGCCGAGCGATCTCCTCCTCGGCCTTGATCAGGTCCTTGGCCCACGGCTTCGACCGGGACAGCGCCTTGTCCACCTCGCCGCGCACCACGCCCACGAGCAGGTCCCGGTTCGCCTTGCCGGTCTCGTACAACTCCTCGGCGACCTGCTGCACGTACTGCGGCAACGCCTGGGCCTGTTCGGGTACCTGCTCCAAGTCCAGGCCGCTGCGCTCGACCAGGGCCTTGGCCACCTCGGTGACCCGCTGCCTGGTCATCTCGGTCAAGCCACTGGCGATCTGAAGGTAACTGCGAACGACATCTCGCATAAACGGCACCTGCCTTCCTGCTCCGGCTGCCCGTATGCGTACTTGCGCGGCGATACGAACGGCGATGATCGGTCTGCTCCGACGCTACCCCCTCCACCGGCGCAGGACCGGAAGCAACGACATGCCATCCGCACGAACAACGGCACACCCCCGGCGCCGGCTGCGATCCACCGTCGACACCGACCCGGCCCGAACCCGCGAGGGGCGACCGGCGCCGGCATCGCCGGGCGCGCGGTGGGGTACGGTCGCCAACCGGATCCCACGGAAGGAACGCCGCGCATGGCCACCGTCGAAGAGTGCCGCAGGGCCCTTGAGGAACTGTCCGCCAAAATGGGCCGAGCCGAGGGCGACACCCGCAAGGCCGCCCAGCTCGACCGCAGCCTCAGCTGCCGCGTCACCGACCTCGACGTCACCTTCTCCGGGCAGCTGCGCGACGGTGCGCTGCACGACATCGACACCGAACCACGCACCGGCAAGGCGCAGATCCGACTCACCATGACCGGCGACGACCTGATCGCCCTGGTCGCCGGCGACCTCAACTTCGCCGCCGCGTGGGCCAAGGGCCGGGTCAAGCTGGAAGCCTCGTTCAAGGACCTGCTCGTGCTGCGCAAGCTGCTCTGACGAACCGCTCCGAACGCACTCCCCCGAGCGAACCGCCCCGACCCGGCCGGACCCGCCTGCGATACCCGCGCCGCTACCAGCCCAGGCGCGCCACGACGCCCGCGGTGTCCACCGGCCCATTCGCCGCCCACGCCGCCGCACACGCCGCCCGCAGCCCGTCGATCCGCTCGCCCGAGCCCTCCACCGCCAACGCACCCTCGGTCACCCACGCCGACCAGCCGCCGCACACCCACGCCTCACCCTCGTGCCGGGCCGTCACCGGCGCAACCAGCAACGCCCGCAGGTCCTCCGCCACGAACGTCGGCCGCTGCCCCGCACCGGCCTCGATCAGCGCCTGCGGCGTGGTCACCCCGGTAAGCACCAACAGGCTGTCCACACCCCCGTTGCACGCGCCCTCGATGTCGGTGTCCAGCCGATCCCCCACCACGAGCGGCCGACGCGCGCCGGTACGCAGGATCGTCTCCCGGTGCAGCGGCAACTCGGGCTTGCCCGCAACCACCGGCTCGGCCCCCGTCGCCGCCCGCACCACCCCCACGAGAGCACCGTTGCCCGGCGCGATCCCGCGCTCGGTCGGAATCGTCACATCCGCGTTCGAGGCCACCCAGAACACCCCGCGCGCCACCGCGTACGAAGCCTCCGTCAACGCCTGCCAGCCCACGTCGGCCGCGAACCCCTGCACCACCGCCGCCGGCTCCTCGTCCGCCGACCGCACCGGCCGCAGCCCGTGCTCACGCAACGCGACCTCCAGGCCCTCACCGCCGACCACCAGCACCGACGCGCCCTCGGGCACCCGCTCCGCGACCACCCGCGCCGCGGCCTGCGCCGAGGTCACCACGTCCTCCGGCTCCGCCGAGATGCCCAGCTCGACCAGATGCTCGGCCACCGCCTTGGGCGGACGCGACGCGTTGTTCGTGACGTACGCGAGCCCCATCCCCCGCCGGCGCGCCTCGCTCAGCACCTGCACCGCGTGCGGCACCGCCCGCGCACCGGTGTACACGACACCGTCGAGGTCGAGCAGCGCGACGTCATAGGCCCGCGCCAACTCCCCCGCATCCCCGGCCCCGTCCGAACCGCCCGTCGTCGCCCCCGATACCGATGCGGCTGCCGATGCGGCTGCCGAGGTCTGCTTGCTCACGCGTCGTCGCTCCTGTCGTCCATGTCCCCACCGTCCTTGCCGATCGTCCCGTACGCGCCCGCCCGTGCCCGCAACGTGGCCCGCGCCTGGACCAGCGCCGTCCGGTAGTGCTTGGTCTCCGGCCGCATCGCCACCGCGAGCGCCAGATGCTCCACCGCGGTCTCGAAGTCGCCGAGCCGCGAGGCGGACAATCCCCAGCCGAACTGCGCGTAGTCGTCCGCCGGATCCGACTCGGCCACCGCGCGAAAGTGCCGCAGAGCCTCGTCGTGTCTGCCCGAGTCGAACCACGCCCGCGCCAACGCCTCACGCACACTGCGCGACTCGGGCGCCGCATCCGCCGCCCGCGCCAACAACTGCGCGGCGGCGGCCGGATTACCCGACGCGAGCAACTGCACCCCGCGTCGATACCAGTCGTACACATCGCCCGTGGGCGCACCGTTGACCCCGTCGGCTCCCTGAGCCATCGCCATGATGCCCTCCCGCACCTCGACCACGCGCCGGTCACCAAAATCCGGCAACCGCCGACATCGGATGTCCTGATCTTGCCCGGGCTCGGGCCCGTAACATTCGGCCATGGACGACGCAGTGCCGAACGGGCTCGATCTGGCCCCTTTCCGCGGGCTTCGCTACGACCCGGAACGCGTCGGGGACGTCGCGTCGGTGACCTCGCCACCGTACGACGTGGTCGAGCCCGGCGGCGTGCCCGCGCTGGAGGACGCCGACCCGCACAACATCGTGCGGCTGGTCCTCCCGCGCAGCGCGGTACACGCGGGCAGCACCTTGCGCACCTGGCTGGCCGAGGGCGCGCTGCGCCCCGACCCGCTGCCCTCGTTGTACGTCTACGAACAGCGCGATCACAACTCGATCCAGCGCGGCCTGATCGGCGCACTCTCACTCGACTCCGGCGTCCTGCCGCACGAGGACGTGATGCCGGGCCCGGTCGCCGACCGCGCCGCGATCATGACCGAGCTGTCGGCCAACCCCGAGCCGATCCTGCTCGTGTACAAGGGCGGCGGACGGGCCTCGGACATAGTCGAACAGACCACCCACCAACCGCCGCTGGTCGGCCTGCGCACCCCGGACGGCATACGTCACCGGTTGTGGGGGATCACCGATCGGCACGCACTCGCCGGGATCCGCGAGGACCTCGCGCATCGCAAGGCGCTGATCGCCGACGGGCACCACCGGTGGGCCGCCTACGCCAGGATGCGCGAGCGCGCCCACGCGGACGGTCGCGGCGACGGCCCCTGGGACCGCGGCCTGGTCCTGCTCGTGGACACCGTGCGACACCCGCTGCGGGTCGGCGCGATCCACCGCGTACTACCCAAGCTACGCCCGGCCGACGCGCTGAACGCCCTGGCCACCTACGGCGACGCGGGCGCCGGCGCGTTCCTGGCCCGTCCCCTCGACGGCACCCTGCCCGCCGCCCTGTGGGCCCTGGACCAGGCCGTCGGCCCGGCCTTCCTGCTCGCCGGCGACCGCCGTTTCCACCTGCTCACCGGCCCCGACCCGGACCTGCTCGACATCACGATCCGCGCCGACCGCCCGCGCACCTGGCGCTGCCTGGACGCCACCGTCCTGCACGCGGCCCTACTCGACCACGTCTGGCACGTCCCCGACAACTGGGACAACATCACCTACGTCCACGACGCGGCCGCCGCCGTCCGCCAGGCCAATCACACCGGCGGCACCGCGATCCTGCTGCGCCCCACCGACGAACGGGTGGTCCGCGAACTGGCCGAGCAGGACGTCCGCATGCCCCGAAAGTCCACATCCTTCGGCCCGAAGCCGGCCACGGGACTGGTACTGCGGAGCCTGGACCTACAGGAGTAGAGCGAGCAGGGGACCGACGCCGAGTCCGTACGGCTGCCTCCCACCGCCGAAACGCAGGAAGGGCCCGACACGAATGTGTCGGGCCCTTCCCACATCAGCTCACCGCCACCGACCTCGGTGGCGCCGGATCAGTCCTTCGCGTCGGCAACGGGCTCGGCCTTGGTGTCGGCCTCATCCGCTTCCGCGTCTGCGTCTGCGTCCGCGGCGTCGACAGCCTCGGGCACGTCGTCGTCCCCGCCCTCCTCGCCGTCGAAGTCCTCGTCCTCGTCCTCGTCGTCTTCCGCGTCCTCGTCGAGCGCGTCGGTGAAGTCGAGGCCATCGAGCTCGGCGACCCGCTCGGCCGCACCGGTCTCACCGGTGGTGTCCGCCTCGGCGGCCCGACCGAACCAGTCGCGCGCCTCGTCGTCCCGGCCCACGGCCGCCAACGCGTCGGCATAGGCGAACCGCAGTCGCGCCACCCACGGATTGGTCGACGCCGAGTTCAGCTCCGGCACCTGCAACGTGACCACGGCCGCGTCGAGCTGGTCCAGGTCGCGACGCGCACCGGCCGCGACGATCCGCAGCTCGATCTGCGCGGCCTTGTCCAGCTCCTTGACCTCGTCGGCACCCGCCATCTGCAGCGCCCGCTCCGGACGACCCAGCCCGCGCTCGCAGTCGGCCATCACGGCCCAGTGCTCGCTCGAACCGGTCATCCGTCGCGCCGCACGCAGCTCGGACAGCGCCTCCGCATACGCACCGGCCATGTACGCCGCGATCCCGGCCGCCTCCCGCACCGCGGCGACGCGCGACGCGAGCCGCAGCGCGACCTTGGCGTACTTGTAGGCCAGCTCCGGGTCCTCGTCGACCGTACGACCGATCATCACCAGGTTGCGCGCGACCTCGTCCGCGAGGGTCTTGGGCAGCCCACGCAGCTCCTGGCGCGCTTCCGCACCGAGCTCCTCGGCCTGCACGTCCTCGGGGATGAACATCCGCTCGACCGGCACGTAACCGGGCTCGTCCCGACGATCGAACGCGGGCCGCGAGCCACCGCGGTCGTCACGGTTGCCATACGACGGACGGCTGTGGCCCCGGTCCCGGTCCCCGAACGAGGGACGCCCGCCGCGGTCGTCGCGGTTGAACGCGGGCCGCGAGCCACCGCGGTCGGCACGGTCGCCGTACGACGGACGCGAGCCACCACGATCTTCGCGAGCGGGCCGGTCGGAACGCTCCGGACGATCCGACCGGAACGGCGGACGGGAGCCACCGCGGTCGTCGCGAGCGGGCCGGTCGTCGCGAGCGGGCCGGTCGGAACGGTACGGCGCACGCGAGCCGCCACCGGAACGGTCGTCCCGATTGAACGCGGGCCGCGAACCACCGCGGTCGTCCCGGTTGAACGACGGACGCCCGGCACCACCGCGGTCGTCACGACCACCACTCGCCGGACGACCCGCACCCCGGTCGTCCCGACGCGGCGCCGGACGTCGCTCGTGGAACGGCTGCCGCGCGCCGGGCTGACCGTTGTAGGTCGGCCGGCTGCTGGCGCCGTCCCGATGGTCACGGTCCCCGAATTCCCGCTCGTCGCGAGCGGGCCGGTCGGAGCGCTCGGGCCGATCGGAACGGTACGGCGCACGCGAGCCACCGGCTCCGCCACGGTCGTCCCGGTTGAACGACGGACGCCCGGCACCACCGCGGTCGTCACGCGCCGGCCGGTCCCCACGATCCGAACGCAACGGCAGACGCCCACCGCCGCCACCACGATCGTCGCGGTTGCCGTACGAGGGACGCGAGCCACCGCGGTCGTCGCGAGCGGGCCGGTCGGAGCGCTCGGGCCGGTCGGAACGGTACGGCGCACGCGAGCCGCCACCGGAACGGTCGTCCCGATTGAACGGCGGACGACGATCCCCACCGCGCTCCTCGCGGAACCCGGGACGATCGTCGCGACCGGCTGGAGGCCGACGATCCCCACCGCGGTCGTCCCGGTTGAACGACGGACGCGAGCCACCGCGGTCGTCGCGGTTGCCGTACGACGGGCGACCGCCACGGTCGTCACGGTTGAAGGGAGGACGCGAGTCGCGGTCCTCACGGCTCGGCCGCGAGATCGCGTGGTCGCCACGTGCCCCATAGGAGGTACGCGACTGGCCGCGGTCACGCTCGGGACCATCCGCCCGGAAGGCCGGACGGGAGCCACCGCGGTCGTCGCGAGCGGGCCGGTCGTCGCGAGCGGGCCGGTCGGAACGGTACGGCGCACGCGAGCCGCCACCGGAACGGTCGTCCCG
>NZ_JBEXCV010000119.1:0-28150 GCF_040605455.1 Embleya sp. NPDC005575
TCCGGCGTCCGGCGTCCGGCGTCCGGCGTCCGGCGTCCGGCGTCCGGCGTCCGGCCCGAGTCGACGCCCCTCCCGGGCCGTCCTCGGGCCGCAAACCCGGCCCGGCGCCCGGCGCCGGGTTCACCCCGGCCCGTCTCCTCCCGAAGCGGGACTCCGCCCACCGCGCGTCCCTTCCCGCCCCCTCCCGAAAGGCCATCGCCGATGGATGTCGTGCTGCGACATCTCTCCGCCTTCACCGACGGCATCACCACCACGCTCGAACTCACCGCGCTGTCCTTCGCCGGCGCGCTGTTGATCGGCGTCGTGGTGGCCGCCCTGCGGGTGTCCCCCGTCGCCGCTCTGCGCGGAGTGGGCACCGTGTACGTGGAGACCTTCCAGAACACCCCGCTGCTGGTCCTGCTCGTGCTGTTCGTCTTCGGCCTGCCCGAAGTCGGGGTGATCTTCCCGCTGTTCACCACCGCGGTGATCGTGATCGCGCTGTACGAGGCGGCCTACATCGCCGAGGCGGTGCGCTCCGGAATCAATACGGTGTCCATCGGCCAGGCCGAGGCGGCCCGGGCGCTGGGACTGACCTTCGGCCAGTCGCTGCGCCTGGTGATCCTGCCGCAGGCGCTGCGCGGCGTGGTCCAGCCGATCGGCAACATCTTCATCGCGCTGACCATGAACACCTCGCTCGCCGCGGCCGTGGGCGTGGTCGAACTGACCTCCGCCGCGAACCGGGTCAACCTGCTGGAGGCCCAGCCCATCCCGGTGTTCGTCGGGGCGGGCCTGGGCTACATGGTCATCTGCGCCGCCGCGGGCCTGCTCACCGGCGTGATCGAGCGGAAGGTGGCGATCGTGCGATGAGCGCGTCCCGAGTGCTGTTCGACGAACCCGGTCCGATCGCGCGCCGCCGGATGCGGATCGCCGGCATCGTGGCCACCGTCGCCGTGGCCGCGCTGTTGGCCCTGGCCGTAAGGCGGTTCGCCGACCACGGCCAGCTCGACGCGGACAAGTGGCGGCCCTACACCACGTGGCCGATGTGGCGATACCTGCTGGAGGGCCTGTGGGCCACGATCCGCGCCGCGGCCGTCGCCACCGCGCTGTCCATGGCCGGCGGCATCGTGCTGGCCATGGGCCGGTTGTCCCGGCGACGTGCGCTGCGCTGGTCGGCCACCGGCTACATCGAGGTGATGCGCACGGTCCCGGTGCTGCTGCTCGTCTACCTGGTCCTGTTCGGACTGCCGCACTACGGCGTGGATCTGCCGCTGTTCTGGAAGCTGGTACTGCCGCTGTCGGTGTCCGCGTCCGCCGTCTTCGCGGAGATCTTCCGGGCCGGCATCCTGTCCCTGGACCGCGGCCAGCGTGAAGCGGGCCTGGCCGTCGGCCTGACCGACACGCAGACCATGCGACTGATCGTGCTGCCGCAGGCGGTACGCCGGTTGTTGCCGTCGCTGGTCAGCCAGTCGGTCGGCCTGCTCAAGGACACCTCGCTCGGCTTCATCGTCAGTTATTCCGAACTGCTGTACAGCGGACGGGTGTTGGCCAGTTACAACCGGCTGCTGATCCAGACCTACATCATCATCGCCCTCGTCTACATCGTGCTCAACGCGTCGCTGTCCAAGCTGGCTCGCACTTTGGAGGCCCGGCAGGGCTTCCGGCCCGCAGGCCGCCGCGGCATGCGGACCCTGCTGCGGGCCCGCGCCAGCGCGGACGCCCGCCTGTGAACGCGCCGCGCCGAACGGGCGGCACCACCGTACCCCCGGCGACGGCCGGATCACCCGGCACGGCCGCACCGTCCGCGATCGTCGACCCGAGCGAACGCCCCGGCCCGGAGGACCCCATGCGCCAGGAGGACACCGTGCGCCCCGAACCCAGCACCCACTACGCCGAGTTGGCCGAGGTGGTCCGCTCCGGATTCGTGGAGAGCCGGCACTTCGGCAGTCTGGTCGCGCTGGCCCCGGACGGGCTACCCGTCATCGAGCTCGGCGACCCGAACGAGCCGGTGATACCGCGCTCTTCGGCCAAGCCGTTCCAGGCGCTGGCCTGTCTGCGCGCGGGCGCGCCGCTGGCCGGGGCGCAGGTGGCCATCGCGGCGGGCAGCCATACCGGCCAGGACTTCCACGTTCGCGCGGTGGGCGAGATCCTCGCGGCGGCCGGCCTGACCGGCGACGCGCTGCGGTGTCCGCCGAGCCGACCGGAGGACGAGGCCGCCTACAAGGCGATGATCGCGCGCGGCGAGGCGGACTCGCGGGAGCGGATGAACTGTTCCGGCAAACATGCCGCGATGCTGGCCGCGTGCGTCGCGGCCGGGTGGCCGACCGAGGGCTACCTCGATCCGGCACACCCGATGCAACTGCTCGTGCGCAAGGGCATCGAGGAGTCGGCGGGCGAGTCGACGGCGCACACCGCCGTGGACGGCTGCGGCGCGCCGGTGTTCGCGATGACCCTGACCGGACTGGCCCGCGGCATGCGTGCGCTGGCCACCTCGACCAACGGTCCCGGGCGCACGGTGGCCAAGGCGATGCGCGAGCACCCGGAGTACGTCGGCGGGGACGGGCAGGCCAACACCGAGGTGATGCGGCTGTTGCCCGGCGTCGTGGTCAAGGGCGGCGCCGAAGGCGTGTTCGTGGCCGCGACCACGGCCGGACACGCGGTCGCGGTCAAGGTGATCGACGGCAGCCCGCGGGCGACCACCGCGCTCGCGCTGGCCGCGTTGCGCACGCTCGGCGTGGACACGGCCGCGGCGCACGAATGGGCGTCCGTACCGGTGCTGGGCGGCGGTCTGCCGGTCGGCGAGGTCCGGGTGACCGCAAGCCTGACCTGACGTCACCCCCGCGGAGCCGGGCCCTCGTCCGGGCTTCGCCCGCCCACTCGCACATCCTCGGCCCACCAGGAGTTTCCGACATGATCGTCACCGCCGGCCCCACCCCCGCCCTGACCTACGAGATCTGCATCGACGATGTCCCGGGCGCGCTCGCCGCCGAGCGGGTGGGCGCGCACCGTGTCGAGTTGTGCGCGGACCTGTTCGAGGGCGGCATCACGCCCAGCCTCGGCCTGATCGAGACCACCCTGGCCGCCGTCGACGCGATCCGGGTGCACGTCATCGTGCGCCCGCGCGGCGGTGACTTCGTCTACGACGAGTACGAGGTCGCCGCGATGCGCCGAGACGTCGAGGCGATCCGGGCAGCCGGCGCGCACGGCGTGGTGATCGGCGCACTGACCTCGGACGGCGACCTGGACCGGCCGGTGATCGAGCAGCTGATGGCCGCGGCCGGCGACCGCTCGGTCACCTTCCACCGCGCCTTCGACATGACCCGCGACCCGCACGCCGCGCTGGAGGAGCTGATCGAACTCGGCGTCCACCGGGTGCTCACCTCCGGCCAGGACAGCAGCGTGCTGGAGGGCGCACCACTGATCGCGCGCCTGGTCGAACAGGCCGCGGGCCGGATCGTGATCATGCCGGGCGGCGGCGTCACCGCCCGCAACATCGATCGGGTGCTGGCCGCCACGGGCGTGCACGAGGTGCACTTCGCGGCGGGCGCGGTCCTGGAGAGCACCGCGACGCACCGCAACCCGCACCCCTACATGGGCGGCGCGCTGCGCCAGCCGGAGTACGCCCGCCGGGTGACCTCGGCGGACGGCATCCGCGACGTGGTCGAGGCGGCCCGCAGGCGCTGACCGACGGGCGCGCCACCCCTTCGGGAGACGCGTCGGCCGGGCAGCGATGAGTTTGCCGCGCGGAACAGGTCGGTACTCGTGTACACCACCCCACACCGAGTACCGGAGGTAGCGATGACCGGCAAGGGATTCACCACCTGTCTGTGGTTCGACGGTCAGGCCGAGGAGGCCGCGAACCACTACCTGTCCATCTTCGAGGACGGCAAGCTGGGCCGGATCGGCCGCTACACCGAGGCCGGGCCCGGTCCGGCGGGCTCCGTGCTCGCCGTCGAATTCGAGATCAACGGGCAGAGGTTCGTCGGCATCAACGGCGGCCCGCAGTTCACGTTCGACGAGGCCATCTCGTTCCAGATCCCGTGCGCTGACCAGGACGAGGTGGACTACTACTGGGCCAAGTTGGCCGAGGGCGGGCAGGCGGGGCCCTGCGGATGGCTCAAGGACAAGTACGGCGTGTCCTGGCAGGTCGTGCCGACCGAGCTGATCGATCTGATCGGCGACCCGGACCCGGAGAAAGCGGCCCGGACCACCGCGGCGATGCTCAAGATGGGCAAGCTCGACATCGCCGCGCTGCGCAGGGCTTACGCGGGCGAGTGACGACGTAGCGGATGCGCCGACGCGATCGTGCCCACCGTCCCCGAGGCACGCGCCGGTCGGCCGCGCGCGGCGCCAAACGACGGAACGGAGAGCGGCGGAACGGAAGACGGCAAGGCAGCGGGCGGCTCGGTCGCGAGCGGCGTGGCGGAGGCAAGGGTTCCGGCAAGCGGCGGGAAAGTGCCCGCCGGGGACTGTCGGGGACGGGGTGCGCATCGCTAGCATGCCGGCGTCCCGCTACTCCGTGACGTCGCCCGGCCACGAACGGTCGAACGCCGGTACCGCACCCGGCACCGGGAAGGTCTCGGGCGAGGGCGACACGGTCCGATCGTCCCGGAGGCGTTGGTCATGCCGCATCGCTCGCCCGTCCCCGTACAGCCCGGCCCGGTGGGATCCGGCCCGGTGGGATCCGTCGTCGCGCGGTTCGGGTCGGCGAAGCCGAGCGGACGTGCGACCCAACCCGGCCCGTCCGAGCCGGAGTTCGGGCGGTATGCCATGGACGCGCCCGGGATCGTCCAGGTGTTGCCGCATCCGTTGTTGCGCCCGGGCGTGCGGTTCTATCGCGGTTTGCGCGTCTCCTTCGACCACCCCCGCAGGCGGCTCGAACTGCCGGTCGGCTTCGCCACCCTGGTGCTCGGCTTCGACCAGCGGATCCGGGTCGGGCCGGTGAGCACGGACGGCGCGGCGAGCCCGACCACGGCATTCACCTCGTTGTTCGCCGGCATGCGGACTCGGGCGGTGATCGGTGAACATCGCGGGTTCGTGCACGGCATCGAGGTGGTGATGCACCCGTGGGCGGCGTACGCGATGTTCGGTGTGTCGATGCACGAGTTGGCCGAACACCTGGTCGATCCGACCGAGTTCGCCGGCGCGCGGATCCGCCGGTTGACCGAGCGACTGGCCGAGCTTCCGGACTGGGCCGACCGGTTCGCGGTGCTGGACGCCACACTGCTGCGTTGGCAGGCGGCCGGCCCCGGGCCGGCGCCTCGGGTACTGCGCGCGTGGGATCTGCTGTCCGCCTCCGCCGGCCGGCTGTCGATTGGTGGCATGGCGGCGGAACTCGGGTGGAGCGAGCGGCAGTTGGAGCGCAGCTTCCGGGAGCAGCTGGGCCTGACACCCAAGGCCGTCGCCCGGGTGTTGCGGCTACAGGACGCGCTGCGTCTGGTGGTCGCGGGGCGGCCGTTGGCCGAGGTGGCCACCCGTGCCGGGTTCTACGATCAGCCGCATCTCAACCGCGAGGTACGGGCCGCGACCGGGTTGACCCCCGGCGGCTTCGTCGCCCACGCACCTGACGCGTCGGCCCGGCCGACCCGGCTCGACGGCATGGTGACCACGGTCCTGCTGCCGCCGTGAAGCCCCCGGCCCCGGCGCCCGTCGCGACGTGCGCCGGGTCGCACCCCGACGTCGGGACGCGGCCGTGGTTCGGAACGCGGGACGGGCCTCCCCCATCGGGCCCGCCCCGCGTACGCCCGTTGCCCAACCGGGGCACCGGTCGGGCCGCCGGCCTCGGGGGGTGAGGCACCGTGCGGGGCGAGACCAGGCTGCCGGAACACGGGCGGGCGGGTATTGGAGAAATCCGACGCACTCGTTCGGCCGCGTTCTCAGGCCCCTTTTCCGACGGCGGCATGCCACCGGGTCGCGGCGCGCTCGACGGCGAGTCGGTCCGCCCAGACGTCGACCGCCCGATCCGCCCCTCCCCACACGCCCCGCCCACCCGCAAGGAAGGCCGGGAGCCGGCCACTCACCGGGCTCCCGGCCTTCCGATCAGGTGGGCTATTCGAGCCCGTTGTCGACCGCGGTCATCAGCACTCCGGTGTCTCCGCTCATCTCCCAGAGCATGGCGCCCAGGAGGTTCTTGGTACGGAGCCAGGCGGTCTTCCTACCGATGGACCACGTGTCGTCGAAGGTCCACCATTGGCCGTTGTTACCGGTGTAGCCGTAGGTCGAGACCGACTGCTCGTCGTGGTAGACGGTCAGGTTCGGTACCGACGCGATCAGGTTGGCGTAGCCCCTGGTGCCGGCCTCCTCCGGGAACTGGCCCGGTGCGGCGCCGTTGGCGGCCTGCCATTCACCGTGCGCCCCGCCGTCCGTGACCTGTTGCCAGCCGCGTCCGTAGAAGGCGAGCCCGAGCACCAGCTTGCGCGGGTCGACGCCCGCGTCCAGGTAGTGCTGGACGGTGGATTCGACGCTGAACTTGGTCGGGTACGGATCCCCCGCGTCGACGTACAGGTTGCCCTGATCGCCGGTGCGGTTGGGTTCCCAGCTGTTGTCGCTGCCGGAACCGTGGAAGTCGTAGCCCTGGACGTTGGCGAAGTCCATGTAGTCGAACACGCTGGGTGTGCCGTCCCGCGTGGTGATGTCCCAGCCCACGTCGACCTTGCCCGGGTCGGCCGGGGTGAACGCGGTGAGCAGGTAGTGCTTGCCGGTGGTCGAGCCCAGTGCGTCCATCTGCTTGCGGAACTCGGCCATCAGCAGGGTCAGATTGTTCTTGTCGTCGGTCGAGATGTGGTTGCCGGCGTGTCCGTCGGAGCCGGGCCACTCCCAGTCGATGTCGAACCCGTCGAAGACGCCCGCCGCGACAGCGGTGCCGCCGCGTCCGTTGGTCACCGGCAGGTTGCCCTTGATGTACATGTCCACGCAGGACTTCACGAACTTCTGCCGGGACGCGTCGGTCTTGGCGGCGTCCGAGAAGTACTTGCTGTACGTCCAACCGCCGATCGAGATCAGCGACTTGAGCTTGGGGTACTTGGCCTTGAGTTGCAGCAGCTGGTTGTAGTTTCCGGCCAGCGGCTGGTTCCAGGTGTCGGCGGTCCCGTTGACGGACTCGCCCGCACCGACCGAGCGTTCGTAGTCGGCCCACGAGTCGCCCGCGCCGTCACCCTGGTTGGGATCCTGTGGTCCCGGGGTGGTGGCTCGGGTGACCCCGTTGAGGCAGGTCAGGTTGGTGGGATCGATGTTGGAGAACGCGTAGTTGAGGTGGGTCAGCTTGGCCGCGGCGCCAGTGGTGTCCAGTGACTTCATCGTGTAGGCGCGGCCGTAGATGCCCCACTGCACGAAGTAGCCCACGCGCGCGTAGTCGTTGCCGGGGTTGCCCCCGCCGGTGGTCTTGACCGTCAGCGGGGCACCGGCCGGGCCGGTCTGGTCGATGGTGTCGCGGGCGACCACCGTGTAGGTGTAGGTGGTGTTCGCCGTCAGGCCGGTGTCCCCGTAGGTGGTGGTGGTCACCGTCGCGAGCTTGGTCGCGCCCCGGTAGACGTCGTAGTTCTTGATGCCGTGATCGTCGGTCGCCGCCGCCCAGTCGAGCGTCAGCGAGGTGTCGGTGACCGCGCTCGCCTGGGGAGTGCCCGGCGCGGTCGGTGGGTTGTCGGTGCCGCCGCCCGTGGGCTTGGTGCGCAGCGTGGCCGAGGAACTCGTCGGGCCGGTCTGGCCGATGGTGTCCCGAGCGACGATCTTGTAGACGTAGGCGGTGTCGGCGCTCAGGCCGGTATCGGTGTAGGCGGTGCCGGTGGCCGTGCCGACCACCGTGTCGCCCCGGTGGACGTCGTAGTTCCGGATGCCCTTGTCGTCGGTGGCCGCCGGCCAACTCAGCGAGATCGAGTCGACGGTGGTCGCGGTGGCGGTGGTTCCGGTGTTCTTGATCGTCCACTCCGCCTGGAAGCCGCCACCCCAGTCGGAGGTCTTGGCGAACGTTGCGGTCGCGCCCGCGGCAGCCTGCGCGGGCGCGGCCGACAGGCCGACCATCGCGGCGAGCGGGAGAAGCAGGGTGGCACAGATCGCGATGAATCTCTTGCCTGGTTTGGTGCGTTTGGTGCGCCTCACCGTTCCGATGGCCATGGGTGCTCCTGGATTTGGGATCCGATGGAGAACCTGCGCCCCACAATGAGCCGGGATGTCCGGCTCACACAGTAGGGCGAGCGTAATGAAGGTCTGGACCAATAATCAAGGTCTAGACCAGTAGGGATCAGCGGGGACCGGGATCGATCGAAATCCACTCGCGCACGGCAATCCCGAGCACGTACAAGGCCGTTGATCGAATCGCCGGCCGCCCGCGACCGAAGCACAGCGGCCGGGGAGCGAGAAACGGCGGGCGAAAGGCAAACCGGCGGCCTGCCGTTTCGTTGGCCCGCACTCGATGTTCGACAGGCCTTCACGCAAAATGTGATTTGTGACATGGTACATGTCACGCGGTCGGCCGGACGCTCCCCTTCCGGTCCACCGCAGCACCAACTGCCTTGCCAGCGTTGGTTTTTCGGTGGGGCAGAGGCCAGGACCACGCACGCGCCGATCCCGAAGTCCCCGGAGCGGGACCGGCGACGAACCGCTCATGCCGTGGCACCACCCCTCATCCGGAGGCACGCATCGGCGTGACCTCTGTTCCGCAAGGAGACGGTCTTTGCGAACCAAAGCTGCACGACCGGGACTTCGCCGCATCGCGGTGGTCACCATCTCCCTCGCCATGGGCTTCGGGTTGTTCACCCAGCCCGGATCGGCCGCCCCCTCCGATCCGGCTGCGACGACATCGACGGCCCGGGCAACCTCCGCCCCCACCTCCACCGCCGGACCGTCGGCCGGTGTCGCCCCCAGCGCCCCGGACGACCGAACCCCGCATACCCAGGGCAAACCGCTACCGGTACCCGACCGGCCGCCGCTGTCCGCGTCCGCGTCGGCCACCGCCCGGCGCGACTACGACGACCCGTCGGCCGCCGTACTCCCAGCCCGCCCGTCCATGGCCGCCGAGCAACGCGCCGCCGCGGCGGCGACCTGCACGGTCGCCGACTTCGCCAATCGCAGCGGCGCCGCGCTCGTCCAGCAGATCAAGGCGTCGACCACGGACTGCGTCAACACGCTGTTCCCGGTCACCGGGCAGGACGCCTACGCGATCTTCCGTGAGGCGCAGATGACCACGGTCGCCTACGCCCTGCGCGACCTGGCCGGCGCCTACCCGGGCAACGGCAGCACCGGCGCCCCGCAGATCGTGCTCTTCCTGCGGGCCGGCTACTACGTGCACTGGTACAACCAATCCACCGTGGGCACCTACGGTCCTACCTTGCAGACCGCCATCCGGTCCGGTCTGGACGCCTTCTACGCCAACACGCACTCCTCCGACGTCACCGACGCCAACGGCGAGACGCTGGCCGAGGCGGTCACCCTGATCGACAGCGCCGAGGAGAACGCCCGCTACCTGTACGTGGTCAAGCGCCTGTTGGCCGGCTACAACAGCTCGTACGACGCGTCCTGGTGGATGAAGGCCGCGGTCAACAACGTCTTCACCGTGCTGTTCCGCGGCCACCAGGTCCCCGAGTTCGTCACCGCCGTGCAGGCCGACCCGAGCATCGTCGACGCGGTCGACGCGTTCGCGACCGCGCACCGCGACCTGCTCGGCACCGACCGCGGGTACCTGACCACCAACGCGGGTCGCGAACTGGTCCGGTTCGTCCAGTACCCGACTCTCCAGGCCAAGGTGCGCCCGAAGGTGCGCGCGCACCTGCAGGCCACCTCGATGACCGGACCCACCGCGCCGCTGTGGGTCGCGCTGGCCGAGGGAACCGACTTCTACGACAAGGCGCAGTGCGCCTATTACGACACCTGCAACCTCCAGGCTCGGCTGACCACGGCGGTGCTGACCGTCGACTACACGTGCAGTACGAGCATCCGGATCCGCGCGCAGGAGATGACCCCGGCCAACCTCGGCGCCGCGTGCACCAGTCTGCGCAACCAGGACGCCTACTTCCACGGCGTGGTCGCGGACAACGGCCCCGTCGCCAACGACCACAACACCACCATCGAGGTCGTGGTCTTCGACTCCAGCAGCGACTACCAGACCTACGCCGGCGCGATCTTCGGCATCAACACCAACAACGGCGGCATGTACCTGGAAGGCGACCCGAGCGCAGCCGGCAACCAGCCGCGCTTCATCGCCTACGAGGCCGAGTGGACGCGCCCCGCGTTCGAGATCTGGAACCTCAACCACGAGTACACGCACTACCTCGACGGCCGATTCGACATGGCCGGCGACTTCGACGCCGGCGTCACCACCCCGACCA
Organism: Embleya sp. NPDC005575; assembly: GCF_040605455.1. Classification (NCBI taxonomy): domain Bacteria; kingdom Bacillati; phylum Actinomycetota; class Actinomycetes; order Kitasatosporales; family Streptomycetaceae; genus Embleya; species Embleya sp. NPDC005575. The sequence goes on from NZ_JBEXCV010000119.1 coordinate 10,296, forward strand.
TCTGGTGGATCGAGGGCTTCGCCGAGTATGTCTCCTACTCCTACCGCAACGTGCCCTACGACGCGGCGATCACCGAGGCCGGCAAGCACACCTACGCGCTGAGCACGGTGTTCGACACCACCTACTCCCACGACACGACCCGCATCTACCGCTGGGGCTACCTCGCGGTGCGGTACATGCTGCAAAAGCACCCCGCGGACGTCACCCGACTGCTGGGCTACTACCGGGCCGGCGACTGGACCGGCGCCCGCTCGTTCCTGACGAGCACCATCGGCACCCGCTACGACAGCGACTGGTACACGTGGCTGGCGGCCTGCGCGGCGGGCGACTGCGGTGGCGGCACTCCCGCCAACCGTCCGCCGGTGGCCGAGTTCACCAGCGCCGTCAACGGCACCTCGGTCGCCTTCACCGACACCTCCACCGACCCGGACGGCACCATCGCCTCCCGCGCCTGGGACTTCGGCGACGGCACCACCTCGACCGCGACCAACCCGACCAAGACCTACCCGGCCGGCACCTACACCGTACGGCTGACCGTGACCGACAACCGAGGCGCCACCGCGAACGTCACGCACACCGTCACGGTCACCGGCGGCGGTGTCGCCGAGTGCACCGACCCCGACACCCGCGCGCTGGGCAGGAACTGCCGGCGCAGCGCCCTGTCGGCGGCGACGGGTGGAAACGACAAGCTCTACTTCTACATCTACATCCCGGCGGGTACCGCTCGCCTGAACATCACCACCGCCGGTGGTACCGGCAATGCCGACCTCTACTACAACAGTGACGTGTGGGCCACGAACACCGCCTACACCAGCAAGTCCACCCAGGCCGGAAATGCCGAGACGCTGACCATCACGGCACCGTCCGAGGGCTATCACTACATCACCCTCCACGCGCAGCAGTCCTTCGCCGGCACGTCGGTCACCACCGCCTACTGACCCGAACGCGCACCACGAGTCGCGCGGCCGTACCGGGCGGCGGCGAGACCCTACCGGGCCTCGCCGCCGCCCTTCGTCGACTCGCGTACGACCGACTCGGACCGGAACACCACCACCCGATCGGCACCGCTGCGGACGGCGCGACCACGACGACCTCCGCGCGGCCGTCGGCCGTGTCCCCCGACATCCACCGCCCTCACCCGACATCCCCAGCGGTCAACCGACCGCCGCCGGGCGCACCGGCGACCGACCCGCCTCGCGCGCCGCCGCGCACCACACCGAGCACGGTGGAGGTCGGGACGTACCCGAAGTGCCGCGAGTCCTGGGTGCACGCCGCGTCCCCGCGCACCACCAGCGATCCGGGCGGCACCGCAGTTCCACGCACCGCGTGCACAGCCGGTCGCACCTCGCGTGGTACCGGATCGCCCGGTACCGCCGCGACCCGCTTGACCAGCCAGCGCAGTTCGTCCTCCGCGCCGTACCGAACCGGATTGCGAAAGACGATCGCGTCGCCGCGCCGCACGGCGGTGGTCCGGCGCACGATCAGCCGCTCGCCGTCCACGAACGTCGGCGCCATGCTCATCCCGGTCACCCGCACCAGCGCCAGCCGCGAGCGCACCGCCCACCCGGCCAGCGCCGCACTCGCCGTGACCGCCCCGACGGCCAGGGCCGCGCGCCCGCTCGGCCTCACTGCGCCTCCTCCGCGATCCTGGGCAAGTCGTCGCGCCGGTCCCGGTATCCGGCCGCCTGGAGTCCGAACAGCCGGGCGTAGTGCCCATCTGCCAGGGCCATCAGCTGGTCGTGGCGGCCCAGTTCGGTGATCCGGCCGTCGGCGAGCACGGCGATGGTGTCCGCGTCGCGCAGCGCGCCGAGCCGGTGCGACACGAGCAGGCTGGTCCGGCCGGCCCGGTGCCGGTGCAGCGTGCGGTGCACCTCGTGCTCGGCCTCGGGGTCCAGGCCCGAGCTGGGCTCGTCCAGGATCAACAGGTCCGCGTCGCCGCGCATCAGCGACCTGGCCAGGGCGACCCGCTGCCACTGGCCGCCGGACAGCGTGACGCCGGCCCTGTCGTCGTCCTCGTCCAGGTGCACCCGGCTCAACTGGGTCCGGTAGCCGTCCGGCAGCGCGGACAGGTCCGCGTCGATGCCAGCCAGCGCCGCGCTCGACCGGATCCGGGCCCGGTCCTCGCGGTGGGCCAGGTCGCCGATGCCGATGTTCTCCGCCGCGGAGAGGTCGTAGGTCATGTAGTCCTGGAAGGTCACCCCGATCCGACGGCGCAGCGCGGCCACGTCCATCGTGCGGATGTCCACGCCGTCCCAGCGGATCGCGCCCCGGTCCGGGTCGTAGAACCGGCAGAGCAGCTTGATCAGCGTGCTCTTGCCGGTGCCGTTGCGTCCGACCAGGCCCACGGCGCCGCCGGCCGGCACCACCAGGCTCACCCCGCGCAGCACCCACGGCCCCTGTGCGTCATAGCGGAACCACACGTCGTCGAACTCGAGTTGCCCGCGCAGCGCGGGCACCCGGCCGGTCCCGGCGTCGAGGTCGTCGGGGGTGTCCATCAGATCCAGGAAGTGGCCGAACAGTCGGATCGCCTCGGCGGCCATGCCGGCCTGGGTGACCACGCCCGTGAAGGCCTGCTGCACGCCGGCGGCGGCGGCGGTGAACAACATCACGTCGCCGACCGTGAAGCGGCCGTGCGCAGCGCCGGCCACCACCACGACCATGCCCAACCCGGCCACCACCGCGTTCAGCGCGGCGAATCCGGCTTGGATCAGCATGCCCCGTCGGGCCACCGTGAGTTCGGCGTCGGTGGCCTCGCGCAGCGCCCGCACCAGGCGGCCGTGCAGGAAGTCGCCCAGCCCGAACAGCCGGATCTCCTTGGCCGCGCGCGGGTCGGTCAGCAGCGAGCGGTAGAACAGGCGGCGGCGCTGCTTTCCGGAGGTCAGCTCCAGCACCGCCACCTGCCGGCGGGCCATCGACAGCCGGGCCAGCAACGCGGCGACGCCCACCAGGAACAGCAGGCCCACCATCGGCGGCCACACGGCGAGCAGCACACCGGTGAACCCGCTCAGCGCGGCTGCGGAACGCACCACCTCCTGGCTGAACATGGTGATGTTGTGCGGTGCGTCCTCGGATGCCTGCTGGGCCAGCCGCAGGCGGTCGTGGAAGGCCGGGTCCTCGAAGCGGCGTAGTCCGCGGAACTCGTTGACCTTGGCGAACAGGTCCCGCTCGACGGTGACCACGAGCCGCCGACGCACCACCTCGTCCAGATAGGCAGCCAGTTGCATCAGCACGGCGAGCACCGCGCCGAGCGTCGCGAGCGCGAGACCCAGCGTCACCGCCCGCCCGGAGTCGACGTGTTCGCCTCGGCCCAGCTCGTCGAAGAGCAGTTTGGTCAGCCACGCGGCCGACGCCGGCAACACGCCGATCAGCACGGTGGCCACGAGCAGCAGCAGCGCACCGACGGGCGCGGCCCTGAACTGCAGCGCGAGGGCCACCTTGACCGCGCGAAGGCGCAACCGGGACCCCGGAGGCGTAGCGCCCTCCGAGGTCCCGTCCGGATCCGGGATCAACAGGGGTTGCCCAGCCGGATGGTGCAGACGCCGTTACAGCTGTAGCGGTACTCGCGGCCGCCGCTGCAGTAGCAAAGCTGGCCGACGTACTCGACGCACGCTCCGGCGCGTTCTTCCTTCAGGACCAGGCTGAGCAGCCGGTCGCCCATCGTGCCGATCGCTCGCTTCATCGCATACCTCCGGGAGTTCGCTGTGGGGTGATGGGCGTGCCGGTCAGCACTTGGTGGTGGTCTTCACGCACGGGCCGTTGCAGCTGTACACGTAGCGGTAGTGGCTACGGCACGCGCAGAACTGGCCGTGCTCCGGGACGCACGCCCCGGCTCGTTTCTCGCGGAGGACGAGTCCCAACAGTTTGTCGCCCATGGTGCCGATCACACGGTTCATCGTGGACCTTCCATTGCAGGGTCGAATCGACGGAAGCTGGGTGTGCTTCTGCCGGAGGCGACGCTAAACCCTTCGTCATCCGTATCGCAAGCGAAAGCAAGTGAGTCGAATCAATAAATGCCGTGTTTGTTTCGGGCCGCCGCCGAGTGAGCACTGTTGCCATTGGCGAGCTCGGGGATACATTTCGACGGCCGTGTTCGCCGGTCGCGCGGACATCGAGGTCGGCCGACATCCTTCGCCATTTTGGGAGCATCCCCATGCCGTTCCTGATCGTCGCCGTGGTGCTCGTCACGGTGCTGTGCCTGTTGAATCTGTTGCTCACGTTCGGCGTCATTCGCAAACTCCGCGCCCAGGGCGAACACGGGCATGGCGCGCAGGGCGATGTGGACATCTCGGACCTGGTGCTGCCGGTGGGCTCGACGGCGCCCGCCTTCGCCGCGACCACCACCGCAGGTGAGACGGTGTCCCGGGACGGCTTGGGCGCCGCACTGTTCGGCTTCTTCTCGCCGAACTGTCGAGCCTGTAAGGAGCGGTTGCCGCAGTTCGTGGAGGCGGCGCGCGAGGCGGGCGATGGCGGTCGGCGGGTGCTCGCGGTGGTGCACGGGGACGAGGCGGAGACCCGGGAGCAGGTCGCCGCGCTGGCTGCGGTCGCACAGGTCGTGGTCGAACCGACCGACGGTCCGCTGGGTCGCGGATTCGCGGTGACCGGATATCCGGTGTTCGGTCTGCTGGCTGCGGACGGCACGATCACCGCGAGCGGTTTCGACCCTAAAGCCCTTTCCGCACCGGTGCGCACCGCCGCCTGATTCGACCGATTCGGCATGGCGCGATCAGGTTTCTGACAAGATCGTTTTCCGGGACGGTCGATTCCCGAACATGATCCTTTTCCGCAGGTAATTCGATACCTTCGACCGGGCCGATAGCCGTGGGACGCCGACGCCTTCCCGATTGCGAACTCGCGCGTATTACCGGAATCAAATATCCTCCGGCGCGAATTCGCCGCGTAGGGTGCGGCGGGTTTTGCCGGATCACACCCGGGCGTGGGTGGTGATGTCTTCCTCGAACAGTTCGACCATGCTCGCGGTCACCGTCGGGCGGGACTGGGCGAGGGCGTCCAGGTAGTCGCGGGTGTGCGCGCCCGGGCCGTCGGCGGCTGCGGACTTTTCGAACAGGTCGCGTTCGAACGACGCCTGGGCGGCGATCCGGGCGGCGTGGCCGATGTCGGCGGGCGTGAGCAGCTCGCTGGCCGCCACCAGCGCGTCCAGGTCCACGTCCGGACGGGCCGACGCGTACCGGGTCCACATCGCCCGCCGCGCGTCCGCGTCCGGCGTGCCCACCGGAATGATGTAGTCGAACCGACCGGGCCGCAAAAACGCCGGGTCCAGCGAGCGCACCGAGTTGGTCGCGCACACCAGCAGCCGATCGCCGTGTTCGCGGAACGCCGGGATCAGCTTGAGCAGTTCGTTGGTCACCGCGTGGCCGGCGCTGGGCCGGGCGTGCCGGACCGGCGCGATCTCCTCGACCTCGTCGATGAACACCACGATCCGCTCCAACCGGGCCAACCGCCCGAACGCCTCGCGCAGCGCGGCGGCCAGGTTGCCGCCGTCGGCCAGCCGCGAGGGCAGCAGTTCCACGAACGGCCAGCCCAGGCGGGAGGCGATCGCCCGGGCGAAGGTGGTCTTGCCGGTCCCGGGCGGGCCGAACAGCGTGATCGCGCTGGGCGGTTCGACACCGTGCCGCATCGCGCGCTCGGGATCGGCCAGCGGCAGCACCACGCGCCGCTCGATCAGGTTCTTCTCCACCTCCATGCCGGCCACCTTCGACCACAGGTCGCCCGGCAACATCCGGCCGCCGAGCCGGTCCAAGGTCTCCGCCGCGTGGTCGTCGACCGGCTCGACCTTCTCGAAGTAGGCCACCGCCGGCCGCCGCTCGTAGCCCGCGTTGCGCAGCCCCAACTCGCGCGAGTCCTCCTCGGGAAGCACGTAGGCGATCCGGCGCACCCGCTCCTCGACCAACCTGCGCTCAAGCGCGAGCAGCAGCGTGCTGGTCAACCCCAGACCGCGTGCGGCCGGCGAGATGGCGATCCGCATCACCCAAGCCCGCCCCTCGGACACCGTGGCCAGCGCCGCGCCGACCACCGCGCCGTCGCGCCGGGCGACCACCGCCGACTGGCGCGAGGTCAATGCGTTGATGCACTCGGACAGCGAGAAGACCGATTCCTGGCCGAGTTCGGTCGTAGTGTCGATCAGGTGCACCACCGCCGCGAGATCCTCCTCGCGGTAGTCCTGTATGAGCCAGACCATGAACAGCTCCATCCGTGGATCGAGTGCCTCGACGAGTGGCAAACACTAGGGAGCACCGCCGTTCCGCGAACGCTTCGTTGTGTACAAGTGCGCGCCCGAACTTGGTCATCCTGCGGATGGACACCCGGCGATGGATCTGCGACACGCATGCCGGCCGAACTCCGGCGACCGGGCTCGGAACCCGAGGCACAATGGCCTCGACCTCGTCCGCGCCGTGCGGCCCGCTCGGGCCGCCCGAACCCTACGGAGAACAGATGACCGTCTCGTCCGCGTCCGGCCCCGCCCACGCGTCCGGTGTCTTCCCGATCGGTGGCGACCTGCCGGTGCGCCGGCTCGGTTACGGCGCCATGCAGCTCACCGGGACCGGCGTATGGGGCGAGCCCAAGGATCGCCGAGAGGCGATCCGGGTGCTGCGCCGCGCCGTCGAACTCGGTGTGAACCTGATCGACACGGCCGACTCGTACGGCCCGTTCGTCAGCGAACAGATCATCCGCGAGGCTCTACACCCATATGCCGAGGACGTGGTGATCGCCACCAAGGGCGGTTTCGCCCGCACTGGACCGGGCGAGTGGCGCGCCCTGGGTCGGCCCGAATACCTGCGTCAGCAGACCGAACTGAGTCTGCGTCATCTGGGCCTGGACCGGATCGACCTCTACCAGCTGCACCGAATCGACCCGCAGGTCCCGCTCGCGGACCAGCTCGGCGAACTCGGCGCGTTGCAACAGGAGGGCAAGATCCGGCACATCGGCCTGTCCGAGGTCACCGTGGAGCAGTTGCGCCAGGCCCGCGAGATCGTCGAGATCGTCTCGGTGCAGAACCTGTACAACCTGGCCAACCGCAAGGCCGAGAGCGTGCTCGACTACGCGACGGCCGAGAACATCGCCTTCATCCCGTGGTTCCCGATCGCCACCGGCGAACTCGCCCGACCGGGCGGTCCGTTGGACCAGGTGGCCAAGGAACACGGCGCCGCGCCGTCACAGTTGGCGCTGGCCTGGCTGCTGCACCGCTCCCCGGTGCTGCTGCCGATCCCGGGCACCTCCAGCGTCGCGCACCTGGAGGAGAACACCGAGGCGGCCCGGATCCGACTGTCCGACGACGAGTTCGAGGCGCTGTCGGCCGCGGTCTGACCACGATCGCGGTCGGGGCCGGACCCGTCCCGTCCACCGGGACAAGTCCGGCCCCGACCGCGCCGCCCGAGGCCGGCCGAAGTCGGGTCAGCCCTCCCTCGACGTGATCCGTACACTCCACCCGTCCTCGATCTCCGCACCGTCGATCGTGATCGCCTCGACCGTGCGCGAACTCGGGTCGATGTCGGCCACCACACCCTCGCCCGCGTAGCGCGGATGCCCGGAGGCACCGATCTCGCCGGTGGCTTCGACCACGGCCGAACGAACCGCCGACCCTCGGGCGTCGGTGGCCATGTCCTGGACGTTGTACGGGAGAATCTCGATCTCGAAGCGTTCCATCCCGAGCCCATGCCCACGGTCGGGCCGGCGCAAGCCACTCGGTCGGCCGTCGGGCCTGCCGTCGCCCCCGAGCACCACGACGCGGGATCGAGGACACGCCCCGGCGATTCGCCCTGAAAAACATCAGGTATCCGCCGTCCACCGACGAATACCGCGCGCTCACCGCATACACCAAGCGCAACCACCCGGGCGCGCTGTTGGTGGACCCCGGTACAAGGCAACCTTCCAACTGCCCTTCACTTCCCACCACGTCTTCATCGACGCGGACAACAACAAGGTAGGCCGTCGACCCGGCGGTGGGACCGCACGCGTTCTGCCCCTGATCGAAGAAGATGCCGTCGATGTCGGGGCCGTACAGCCGGTACCACTTGTCCACGGCGTGCCGGATCTGGATCCGCCACGCCGGGATGGACGAGTCGCCGAGTCGGGTCGTCTTCGGGGAGCCGATGGTGTTGGTCCCGAAGCAGCCGGTGTCCACGTAGGCGATCACCGGCTGCGCGGACTCAAGTACGGCGTCACCCGCACCTACGTGCTGGGCCTGAGGCGGTACTGCCCACCGGCGAGGTGATTCGCACCGGCGGCCGGCTGTGGAAGGACGTGGCCGGCTACGACCTGACGCGGCTGCTCACCGGCTCGGAGGGCACCCTCGCGGTGATCACCGAGATCACCATGGCCTTGTGCCCGCGCCCGCCGACATCGGCACCGGCGCCGGCGCCGGCACCGGCACCGCGTACTTCCCCGGCCTGGCACACGCCGGCCGTGCGGTCGCCGACACACTCGCCGCCGGCATCGTCCCCGCTGGAATTTTTGGACCGGCGCTGTATCGGCGCGGTCGAGGACTTCGCCCACCTGGGCCTGCGCACGCACGGTGGCACGCTGTTGTTGTTCGGTGACGACGGCGCGTCGGACGCGGTGCGCCGCGACCTGGCCCGGATGGCCGACCTGTGCGATCGGGCAGGCGCGAGCGAGTGGACCCTGGCCGAGGACGTGGCCGGCGCCGAGGCGCATCCGCGCGCCCGCCGGCTGGGCGACCGGCTGCCCGGCCGGATCGTCACCACCTCCGGCGGCTACGCCGCACACCTGGCCTCGATGAATCGGCCTGACCGCGCCGGACCGGGCCATCGCGTCGAAGCCGACATCGCAACCGCACGCGCCTTCGTCATGCGCGCATCCCTCGAACGCCCGACACCGCGAACCGGCCCGGATTCCAGGCCCCGCCCGGATTCCAGGCCGGATTCGGCGCCGGTGCATCCCGGATCCGGGCCGATGAACGGAGGGTCATATAGGGGTAATTCGGACATTTCATTTCCGGGCGCATGACGCACGTCACATCTCGCATACCGAAGGTCAGGACCTCGTACGCACCGTAAACCGAGTTTTCCGGATTCTCACCCGGAGCGATTATGCAGCGACGGTGAGTAAGCAATTCGGGCACAATGCGTATGGCGATCGGGACTTTAGGTCCCGATATTCCACCCTTCCGACCTGAATTTTCGGTTTTGGCGAATCGTGATGTTTGGTTCCACGCCGGGGGTGTGCGTAGTTTGGTGCTTCGCCACACCAGTCCGGTGCTTGGCGAAATGGTCTCCCGGTTCGCCGAATCCTGCCGCCGGAGCGAGGCCACGGTACGAAACCCGAAAGGCAGGAGCGGGGGAACCAAGTGGAATGCCGTCCCGGGCGTCTGTGACACAGACGCCCATTCGGACGGCTTGGGGTGAAGCCGTGCCCGTCCCTTACATCCAAGGGTCGAACACGGCCGGGCGAGACTCTCCAGCCCGAATCCGACAGCTCACTTCGTAGGCGTGGGAGAAGGAAAAATCTTCGTGCAGTCGTTCATCACCCCTGCCCGCATGCCCAAGAAGACGCGTCTCGCGCTGACCCTCGGCATGGCCGGCGCCATCGTCGCCGCCCCGCTCATCACCGGTCTCGCGACCGCCAACGCCGCCTCCGTCTCCACCTGGGACAAGGTCGCCATGGGCGAGAGCTCGGGCAACTGGCACATCAACACCGGCAACGGTTTCTACGGTGGCCTGCAGTTCACTCAGAGCACCTGGAACGAGTTCGGCGGTCAGCAGTACGCCCCGCGCGCCGACCTCGCCACCAAGGACCAGCAGATCGCCATCGCGGAGAAGGTCCTCGCCGTGCAGGGCCCCGGCGCTTGGCCGAACACCTCCGGCCCGGCGGGTCTGACCAAGGGCGGCCCCAAGGCCGCCGTCTCGCCGAGCACCAAGTCGTCCGACTCGGCCGCGACTTCGGTCAAGGTCGCCCCCAAGGTCGCCGAGAAGCCGGCCGCGACCGCCCCCACCGCGCCGAAGATCGAGGTCGTCCCGGCCGCCGCGAAGCCCGCGTCGACCACCACCTCGTACTCCGTGGTCAAGGGTGACAGCCTGTCCAAGATCGCTGCCGACAAGGACGTCGCCGGTGGCTGGCACAAGCTGTACGCCGACAACCGCGGCGTGATCGGCAGCAACCCGAACCTGATCAAGGTCGGCCAGAAGCTCTCGCTCTCCGGCAAGGCCGCGGCCGCCACCACCACCGCCACCAAGGTCGAGGCCGCGCCGAAGGCCGCGCCCAAGACCGAGACCGTGGCCGAGACCAAGCCCTCGGTGTCGGTGAAGGTCGCGCCGAAGACCGCGGTCAAGGAGAAGGCTCCCGTCGCGGCCAAGGTGTCTTCGGCCAAGGCCGGCAGCACCTCGGTCAACTCGTCCGGTTACGTCGCTCCTGTGAACGGCGCACTGGGCACCGCGTTCGGCACCGGCGGCAAGCTGTGGTCCAGCGGCAGCCACACCGGCCAGGACTTCGTGGTCGGCACCGGCACCCCGGTGAAGGCGATCACCTCGGGCACCGTGGTCAGCGCCGGCAACGGTGGCGCCTACGGCAACGAGATCGTGATCAAGCACGCGGACGGCAAGTACTCGCAGTACGCGCACCTGTCCAGCATCGGCGTTCGCGCCGGCGCCACGGTGAGCACCGGTCAGCAGATCGGCCTCTCCGGTGCGACCGGCAACGTGACCGGCCCGCACCTGCACTTCGAAATCCGCACCACCCCGAACTACGGCAGCGGCATCAACCCCCTCACCTACCTGCGCGCGCACGGCGTCAACATCTGATCCGAGCGTCATCAGGCAGTAACCGCACGGTGATAGCCACCATGCGGTAGCCGTACCAGGGCCGGGCCCGTCGACCACGCGTCGACGGGCCCGGCCCTTTTTCGCGTCCCCACCCTGCGGCACACGCCGAAGTCCCCGCGGATCGGGTCGATCAGCCGCGTGCCGGATACCGCTTGGGCAGCGGCAGTCCGCGCGCGGCCATCAACTCCCGCAGCCGGTCGGGGTAATCGGTGATCAGGCCGTCCACTCCGTCGTCCATCAGCTTGGCCATGGTCGCCGGGTCGTCGATGGTCCACGGCACGACCTCGATGCCCATCGCATGCGCCCGGGCGACCATTTCCCGGGTCACGTACGGGCGGTAGTTCGGGTCGGTGACCTTGCCGTCCTGCGGGAAGCCGTGCACGGGCGAGAAGGTCGTGGCGCCGAACGAGGCGATCGCGCGCAGCGGGTCACCGCCGAAATCGTCGATGTCCAGGCCGCCCAGCCAGGGCGAGGCGCCGGGCTTGCCGACCTGGAGGAAGTCGTAGTTGGTCAACGCGACCAGCGGCAAGCGCGGTTCGACCTGCCGCATGCGCTTGAGCGCACCCCAGTCGAAGCTTTGGATGGTGACCTGGCGCAACAGCCCGGCCCAGCGCACCTCGCGCGCCACGGTCTGCACGAACTGCTCGCGCGGCGCGGTCTCCTGCGGCGCGCCCGCCTCGACCTTGGTCTCCACGTTGAGCTTCACGCCGCGCGCGTGCCGGCGGTTGACCAGCTCGAACACCTCGGTGAGCAGCGGCATTCGGGCTCCGGGCGAGGTGGTCTGCTCGGGGAAGCCGGGGAACTGCCGCGACCCGCAGTCCAAGGTGCGGATCTGGGCCAGGCTGAGCGTGTTGACGTACTTGCCGACATAGGGGAACTCCGGGTCGCCGGAGCGTGCCGGTGTGGTGTCGACACACTTGCGCCCGTCGACCTTGCGGTCGTGGGTGACCACGGCGCGGCCGTCCTCGGTGATCTGCACGTCCAGTTCCAGGGTGGACACCCCCAGATCCAGGCCCTTGGCGAAGGACGCGAGTGTGCTCTCCACGGTCAGTCCGAGGCCGCCCCGGTGCGCCTGGAGGTCGAAGGACCTGCGGTGATGGCCGCCGTGGCGGTCCGCCGCGGCGGCCACTCCCGGGGCGGCGACGATGGCGGCCCCGGCCAGGACCGCGGCCGTGACGGTCTTCCATCCGGACATGGACGTCTCCTTCTCGCTCCGGTCGACGACGATCGACCGTCGACGCCCACACCCTGGCCCGCGCGAAGTGATGCGCGGGCAGTCGGGTCGTGGCGTTCAGACGAAGACGAGACGAAGAAGCGGCGAAGCAGTCCGCCCGGTACCCGAACTCGGGGCACCCGTAAGGCCGTTCAGCAGCCCGCGGAGGGCACGTCCTCGGACCAGCCGGGTCGGTGCGCGGCCAGCAGCCGGCCCGACGCGTCGTGCACGACCTGGCGGTCCTCGGCCGAGACGACGGCGAAGAACGCGTCCTCGGCATCGCCCAGCAGCCGGGTGCTCTCCGCGACCAACGCGCGCCCCGAGGCGGTGACCTGGATGACGTGCCGACGCCGATCGTGCGGGTTGCGCCGGCGCTCCGCGAAGCCGCGCGCCTCCAGGTCGTCGAGCAGGCCGACCAGGACGTTCGGGTCGATCCCGAGCAGCCGGCTGACGTCCTGCTGGGACAACGATTCGTAGGCCAGCAGGGTCTCCAGCACATGCACGTGCTTGGTCTTGACCCCCAACGTGGCCAGCGTCTGATCGGCGAGCGCCAACAGGAGATCGGCCAGCTTGACCAGCCGGTACCCGGTCCGTGCTCCCATCGGCGGCCGCCCTGTGCTCGGTCGGTCCGTCATGCCCACATGTTAGCGGCCCTCGATCATATGTCTTCTAGACGACAGGCTTGGCATATCGTATGTTCCACATACGATCCATCGACTCTACGGAAGGGTTCGGCGATGTTCGCTGCCCTGGCCCGCCTGACCACGGCCCGACCCCGGCTCCTGTTGCTCACGGCCCTGCTCCTGCTGATCGGCGCCGGCCTGCTCGGTCGAGGCGTCGGCGATCACCTCCTCGGCGGCGGCGCCGTCGACCCGAACTCGGCCTCCGCCCGCGCCGCGAGCGCACTCGATCGCGACTTCCCCGGCAGTCGACCGAACCTGGTCCTGCTGATCGGCGCCGACCGCCCCCTGGACGCGCCCGAAGTCACCGCCCAGGCCAAGGAGTTGACCGACCGCCTCGCCGCCGAACCCGACGTCGGGGGCGTGGTCTCCTACTGGGCCGGCGGCGCTCCCACGCTGCGCACCGCCGACGGCCGGCACGCACTGGTCCTGGCCCATATCCGGGGCGAGGAGACCGCCGCCTCCGACACGTTCGAACGCCTGGCCGGGCACTACCGCGGCGTCCGAGGAGCTTTGACCGTCGAACTCGGCGGCAGTGTCGCGGTGCGCCACGACATACAGAAGACCATCTCCGAGGACCTGGTCCGGGCCGAACTGATCGCGTTGCCGATCACCCTGCTGATCCTGATCCTGGTCTTCGGCAGCCTGGTCGCCGCCCTGCTGCCGCTCGGCGTCGGCATCCTGGCCATGGTCGGCACCAACGCCGTGCTGCGCCTGGTCTCCTCGGCCACCGACGTATCGGTGTTCGCCCAGAACCTGACCACCGTGCTGGGCCTGGGCCTGGCCGTCGACTACGGCCTGTTCGTGGTCCGCCGCTACCGCGAGGAGCTCGCCGCCGGCGCCTCGCCGACCCGCGCCGTCACGGTGACGCTGAACACCGCCGGGCGCACCGTGGTCTTCTCCGCACTCACCCTCGCCGTCTCGCTCGCCGCGATGCTGGTGTTCCCGCAGTACTTCCTGCGCTCCTTCGCCTACGCCGGCATCCCGGTGGTGCTGCTCGCCGCGTTCGGCGCGCTGGTGATCCTGCCCGCGGCGCTGGTCCTGCTCGGCACGCGCGTGGACAAGGGCGACCTGCGTGCGCCGCTGCGCCGACTCGGCCGCCGGCTGCGGTCCGGCGACGGGGCCGCGCCGACCGTGGTGCGCGAAAGCCGCTGGTACCGGCTCTCACAGGCGATCATGCGGCGGGCGCCGATCGTCGCCGTACTCACCATCGGCGTCTTGGTCGCACTCGGACTGCCGTTCCTGGGAGTGCAGTTCGGCACCGGCGATGACCGCCAACTACCGAAGTCGGCCGAGTCCCGGCAGGTCCAGCAGGTGATCCGGGACCAGGTGGACGGCCGGCCCACCGGGTCGATCGAGATCGTGGTCGGTGCGGCGCAGCAGGCCGAGGGCACCGCCGACTACAGCGCCCGACTCTCCGCCCTGGACGGCGTGGCCCGCGTGGTCGGCCCGGCCGGCACCTTCGAACACGGCGCCCGGAGCGCGCCTGCGGGCCCGGCCGAAGCCGGCCGCCGCGCCGCCGGCAGCGCGTACATCTCGGTGGTACCCGCGGTCGAGGACCTCTCCGCCGCCGGCCAGGAATTGGTGCACGAGGTCCGGGCCGTCCCCGCGCCCGGGCCGGCCCTGGTCGGCGGACAGACCGCCGAGGTCGTCGACGCCAAACACGCGACAGGCAGCCGGCTCCCGCTCGCCGGCGGCCTGATCCTGCTCACCACGTTCGTACTGGTCTTCCTGCTCACCGGCAGCGTGGTGCTGCCGATCCTGGCGATCGTATTCGCCGCGCTGAGCCTGACCGCGATGTTCGGCGCCGTGGTGTGGGTGATCCAGGACGGCCACCTGTCCGGGCTGCTCGACTTCACCCCGACCGGGTCGATCGAGACCGCCCTGCCGGTGTTGATGTTCTGCATCGCGTTCGGCCTGTCGATGGACTACGGCGTGTTCCTGATCTCCCGGATCAAGGAGGAACACGACCGCACCGGCGACCACCGGAACGCGGTCGCCACCGGGCTGGCCCGCACCGGCGGCATCATCACCGCCGCGGCGTGTGTGCTGGCGGTGGTGATGTTCGCGATCGGCACCTCGCGGGTGACCAACACGCTGATGCTCGGCAGTGGTCTCGCGCTGGCCGTCCTGGTCGACGCGTTCGTGGTGCGCAGCCTGCTGGCACCGGCCGTCCTGGCCCTGACCGGCAAGGCGACCTGGTGGGCGCCCGCTCCGCTGCGCCGGCTGCACGAGCGGTTCGGCCTGTCCGAGGGCGGGCCCGTCGAGCCGCCGGCCGTGCCGAAGCCGCGTATCCCGGTGTCCGCGCCCTGAACCGGCCGGGTGCCGGGCGGGCCGATTGCGGCTTGCCCGGCACCCGAGTCCCGGCCGGGCTTGAGAACACCTCATCAAGCCCGGCCGGTGTCCGATGTCAACCGGTTCACCGGCGGTACAGCACCGCCTCCGGCGCCGCCGCGCTGAGCGTGACCGGCTTCGGGCGGACCGGCACCGCGCGCCCGGGCCGGTCGTCCCGGCCCAGCAGAAACGCCCGCTCGACCCCGTTCACCGTGATCGTGGAACCCGGGTCGACCCCGGCCACCGTACGAATCGCGACCACCTCGACGATGTCCGAGGCCCGCGTCCCGTGCGGGAGCCGTACCGTGGTCGCCGCCGGGTCGTCGCGCTGCAACGACCAGTCCACCCGCCCGCGGTCCGAGCGGTACAGCGTCGGGTCGCCCTTGATCCGCACGCCGATCGCGACACCGTTCCAACCGGCCGCGCCGGGCGGCGGCGCCGACGTGGTCTTGCGGATCACCGCGTACAGGTAGTCCTGCGGGTCGGCGATCAGCGTGGTGGTGTCGGCCGGCGGGTCGGCGACGACTCGGCCCTCGCGCCGTACCTCGGCGGTCATCACCGGGTACACCCACGGGTGGCGGTCCACCATCTCCTCGCGCGCGGTCTTCTTCGGGTCGACCAACCGCTCGACCGCCGCTGGGGCGAACCGCATCGGGTTGTCCACGACGTCGCACAGGTTGTTGTTCAGCGTGCAGGTCTGGAGCAGCGGGTGGCCGTCCTCGTAGCGCCCGGCGAACAACTTCGTGCCGTGGTCGGGCGACTGGAAGTAGGCCGTGCCCGGCACCGCGTTGCCCCGTCCGTCCACCTCGACGCGGTAGGCCCACTCGATGTCGGTGGTGCGGCCCCAGCGGGCCATCAGCGCCGGCGTCGAAGTGCCGCCGTCCTCGTTCGTCCACACGATCGTGTAGGTCAGCACCCGGTGACCGGCGGTCGCTGCCGGGGCCTCCTGGTACCAAGCCAGCACCGGGGTGTCGGAGATCGCGTTCTGGAACGGGCCGGTCGCGCCGCCGGGCACGCCCGGGATGCTCCGCCCGTACAGCACCGGCGCGTTCGCGGCCACGGCGTGCTCGCGGTCCCCGGTGCCGATGGTCTCGGTGCGCAGCCGCGAGACGCGCACCACCGACCCGGCCGGCGAGGACCGGTCCGCCGCGTAGCCCAGGGTCAGCTCGTGTCGACCCTTGCGCAGCGCGCCGAGCGCGAAAGCGCGCTCGGTGGGCGTGGCCCCGAAGACCACCACGTCGCCGGCGGGCCGCCCGTCGACGAGCAGTTGCAGCACCGCCGACTCCCTGCCCGGGGTACCCCAGTCGATGCCCGGCGCGGCGACCGTGAGCGTCACCAGGGCCTCGCCGTCGCGCCCGGTCCGAAACGGGACCACCACCGGGCGGCCGTCGCGGTACACCCCGAACGTGCCGTGCGAGCCCACCGATCGGTCCGACTCGGCGGCGTGCGCGGCCGGGACCGGTCCGGCCGGCGCGGCCGAGGCGGCGAGTACGACGACGGCGATCACGGATAGGCGCAGACCATGGGTACCAGAGCGAGCGAACACGAGCATCCCCCGAAGCGCATCGGCGAGCCTGACCCGCCCACCGTGGCCGGCCGAAGGTGCGCGGGCCAACCCCCATCCGGGCAAATTCCACCAACCGTCATCGCCGGGCCCCTGTCCCGACACGCACCGGCCACGAAATCGGCGCCGCGGCGCGCCCGATGTCCGATTCGTTCAAGACCGGGCGTGGTGGGCCGGCTAGCGTCGAGGGATGACGTGGATCACGAAGGACATGGTCGAGCGGGCCGAGCGCTTCCTGTGGACGTCCGGCCGGGTGTTGGAACAGCGCCGCTTCGCATACCTGTTCGGAGCAAAGGGTGCGGGAGCGGCCGGGCCGCCCGGCGACGAGCGAGCCGGCGTGCTGGACGCGCTGCACGCGTACCGCACCCCGGACGGCGGCTACGCCTACGGCCTGGAGCCGGACGTGCGGGGGCCGCTCCCGCAACCGGCCACGCTGCGTACCGCGATGCCGATCCTGGTGGAGACCGACGCGCTGCGCGGCGTCGAGGCGGCTCGGCTGTGCGACTGGCTGGCGAGCGCGGCGACCGAGGCGGGCGGAGTGCCGCCGGCGTTCGCGAGTCTGCGCGAGTATCCGCATCCACCGTGGCTGGTGGTCCCGGATGCGCCCGTCGCGGGCCTGATCCCGACCGGCTGGATCGTCGGACCGCTGCTGCGCGCCGGGGTCGAGCATCCGTGGCTGTCGCCGGCGACGGAGTTCTGCCGGACCGCCGTCGAGGCACTGGGCACCACGCACCCGTACGAAGTGGAGGCGGCCGTGACCTTCCTCGACGGTCTGCCGGATCGGGCCTGGGCCCGGCGTCGGGCCGAGCGACTGGGCGAACTGGTCCGGGAGCAGCGGCTCGTGCTGCTCGACCCGGCGCACCCGGAACAGGCCCGACTCGCGCCCGGCTATGCGGTGGGCGAGTACCACCTGCCGCACGATTTCGCGCCGCGTCCGGACAGCGTGGCCCGGAGCTGGTTCACCGACGCCGAACTGCGGGTCGGTCTGCGCGCCTTGGCCGACGCCCAGCAGGAGGA
This sequence comes from Embleya sp. NPDC005575, assembly GCF_040605455.1. Taxonomy (NCBI): domain Bacteria; kingdom Bacillati; phylum Actinomycetota; class Actinomycetes; order Kitasatosporales; family Streptomycetaceae; genus Embleya; species Embleya sp. NPDC005575. The sequence goes on from NZ_JBEXCV010000119.1 coordinate 27,897, forward strand.
CGGCGGTTGGCCGCTGCGCTGGGCCGAATGGTCGCCTACCGTGCGGGCGGAGGCCCGCCCCGGCATCACCGTCGAGGCGCTGAGCACGTTGCGGGCGTACGCGGAGGCGGTGCCGCCGAGGGCCGGCTGAGTGCATGCCGGCCGCGCCCGCGGTCAGGGGTCCCTACCTTGTTGATGGGCAGGGCGAGCCATTCGTAGGGTTCTCCCACCCAGAGGTGTCGGGTGTGGCTTTCAGGCGTCTGCCGATCGTGGCT
>NZ_JBEXCV010000120.1:0-27877 GCF_040605455.1 Embleya sp. NPDC005575
ACTCACCCGCGATCGACCGCTCGCGATGTTCGTGCTCTTCTCCTCACTCGCCGGCACGCTGGGCAACCCGGGTCAGGCGAACTACTGTGCGGCCAACCACTTCCTCGACGCGCTCGCCGGCTACCGCCGTGCCCACGACCTTCCCGCGCTCTCGCTGGGCTGGGGTCTGTGGTCCGCGGAGGGCGGCATGCAGGCCGGGGTCACCGCGGGCGGGCTCGACCAACTGCGGCACACGGGTCTGCGGCCCATCTCCGCGGAGGGCGGCGCGGCGCTGTTCGATCGGGCGCTCGCGTCGAACCGCCCGGTGACCCTGCCGGCGCGGCTCGACCTGCGGACGTTGCGGGCCGGATCGACGTCGATCCCGCCGATGTTGCGGAGTCTGGTCGGTCGCCCGTCCCGCCGGGTGGTTCGGCAGGGCGCGGGCGATCAGCGGGCATTGGCCGACCGGCTGGCCGCATTGCCGCAACAGCAGCGGCACGAGCAGGTCGCCGACCTGGTGCGGACCGAGGTGGCCGCGGTGCTCGGGTTCGGCGCGGGCGAGCGGATCGGCGAGGGAGTGCCGTTTCGCGAACTGGGCTTCGACTCGCTGACCGCGGTCGAGCTCCGCAACCGACTGGCCGCGGTCACCGGCCTGCGGTTGTCGCCCGGGGTGGTGTTCGACTACCCGACGGTCTCGGCGATCGCCGAGCACCTGCTGTCCGAGCTGAGCGGCGACCTGCCGGCTTCGGCCGCGGCCGTCGCCGCGTCCGTCCCGGGGCCCGGCGGCGAGAACGAGCCCATCGCGATCGTCGGGATGGCGTGCCGCTTCCCGGGCGGGGCCACCACGCCCGAGGCGCTGTGGCAGCTCGTCGTGGACGGCGTGGACGCGATGACGGACATGCCGGACGACCGCGGCTGGGACATCGAACGGCTCTGGGACCCGGATCCCGACAAGCCCGGCACGTTCTATCCGCGCGCCGGCGGGTTCATCGACGATGCCGCCGAGTTCGACGCCGGCTTCTTCGGGATCTCGCCCCGTGAGGCGCTCGCGATGGACCCGCAGCAGCGGTTGCTGCTGGAGACCTCGTGGGAGGCACTGGAAAGCGGCGGAATCGACCCGCAGTCGTTGCGGGGCAGCAACACGGGCGTCTACACCGGATTGACCGCGCAGGGATACGGGGAGGGCGGCGACGGAGTCGAGGAGAGCGCCGAGGGATATCGGCTGACCGGCTCCACGACGTCCTTCGGTTCCGGCCGGATCTCCTACGTCCTCGGGCTGGAAGGCCCGACGATGTCCATCGACACGGCGTGCTCCTCGGTGCTGGTGTCGCTGCACCTGGCCGCGAACGCGGTGCGCAGTGGCGAATGTGCCCTGGCACTCGCGGGCGGCGCGACGGTGATGGCGCAGCCCATCGGGTTCATCGAGTTCTCCCGGCAGCGGACGTTGTCACCCGACGGCAGGGCCAAGGCGTTCGCCGAGTCCGCGGACGGCACCGGATGGTCGGAGGGCTTGGGCCTGTTCGTGTTGGAGCGATTGTCCGACGCCCGGCGGAACGGGCACCCGGTGCTCGCGCTCGTCCGGGGCAGCGCGGTGAACTCCGACGGCGCCTCCAACGGCATGACCGCACCCAACGGCCCCTCGCAACAGCGGGTGATCCGGCAGGCGTTGGCCAACGCCGGCGTCGAACCGTTCGAGGTGGACCTCCTGGAGGCGCACGGGACCGGCACCCGGCTCGGCGACCCGATCGAGGCGCAGGCGCTGCTGGCGACCTACGGCCGCAATCGGCCGGCGGAGCGCCCGCTGTGGCTGGGTTCGGTGAAGTCGAACATCGGGCACACCCAGCACGCCGCCGGGGCCGGCGGGCTGATCAAGGCGGTCATGGCCATGCGGGACGGCCTGATGCCGAAGACCCTGCACGTGGACGAGCCGACGTCCGCGGTGGACTGGTCGTCGGGTGCGATGGAACTGCTGACCGAGGCCCGCCCGTGGCCGGAGCTCGACCGGCCGCGCCGGGCCGCGGTGTCCGCGTTCGGGATGAGCGGCACCAACGCGCACGTCATCCTCGAACAGGCACCCGAGGAGCCGGCCCGGGTCCCGGTGCGGGACGCGGTGTCCCTGCCGGCGGTGCCGTGGGTGTTGTCGGCCAAGTCGCCGCAGGCGCTGCGTGCGCAGGCCGGCCGTTTGCTGACCGTGGTGGACTCCGATGCGGCGCCGAACCCGCTCGACATCGGCTTCTCGCTGGCGACCCGCTCGGTGTTCGACTACCGCGCGGTGCTCGTCACCGGAGGCGGCGCGAAGGCGCAGGCCGGGTTGCTGGCGATCGCCGAGGGCAACGCGTCCGTCGCCCGGGACGGCCGGACCGCGTTCGTGTTCACCGGGCGGCCCGTCACCGACCGTGCTTCGCACGGTCCGGAACGCGACCTGTACGAGACGTTGCCGGTGTATGCCAAGGCGTTCGACGAGGTCCTGGCCGAGCTCGGCGACAAGGGTGAGGACGCGACCCTGTTCGCCGCCGAGGTGGCGCTGTTCCGCCTGGTCGAGTCCTGGGGCCTCACATTCGGCTGCGTCGCCGGGACCGGGATCGGCGAGATCGCCGCCGCGTATGTCGCCGGGGCGCTCTCGCCGGCCGACGCCGCCCGGCTGGTGACGACCGGCGACCGGGTCGAGGTGACGCTCGCCGAACCAAGGATCCCGGTGGTGTCGCTGCGCACCGGCCGCCCGCTCGCCGCCGGCGACCCGCTGGGGTCGGCGGGATCCGAGGGGATCGCCGCCGCCGAGCGGTGGATGGGTGAGCAGCGGGTGACCCGGTTCGTCGAGTCGGGTCCCCGGCGCACGCTCGAACGGTCGGTGCTCCTGCTTCGGGACGACCGGCCGCAGGTGCACACCGTTCTCGACGGCGTAGCCGAACTGTTCGTCGCCGGGGCGGCCGTCGACTGGCCGGCCGTGTTCACCGGCACCGGGGCCCGCCGCACCGGCCTGCCCACCTACCCGTTCCAGCGCGAGAGGTACTGGCCGGCCGAGTCCGGCGACGCCGCGAATCCCGGGCTCGACGCGACAGAGCACGCCCTGCTCGGCGCGCCCATCGCGGTGGCGGGCCGGGACGAGTCGGTGTTCACCAGCCGCCTGTCGCTCACCACTCACCCGTGGTCGGCGGACCACGTCGTCGCAGGTGTGCCGGTGCTGCCCGGATCGGCCCTGGTGGACCTGGCGATCCGGGCCGGCGACGCGACCGGCTGCCCGGTGCTGGCCGAGCTCACGGTCGTCGAGCCGCTCGTGCTGCCCGACCGCGGCGGCGTGCAGGTGCAGGTCGTGACCGGCGCCGCCGACGAGGCCGGGCGGCGGTCGGTGGGCATCCACACCCGGCCCGCCGCCGCCCCGGGCACGGACGGCGCACCGCCGGACTGGACCTGCCACGCCACCGGCATGCTCGCCCCCGCCGGCGGCCCGCCGCAGATCGAGCCGGCCGCGTGGCCACCGGCCGAAACCACGGCGGTGGTCTGGGCGTACGAGGACCTCGCCGACGCGGGGCACCGGTACGGCCCGGTGTTCCAGGGCCTGGAGTCGGTGCGGCGGCGCGGCGAGGAGTTGTTCGCCGAGGTCCGGCTGCCCGAAGGGGCGGTCGCCGACGTCGGCAGATTCGGGATCCACCCGGCCCTGCTGGAGGCCGCCGTGCAATCGCTGCTGATCGGCGCTCCCGCGGTCGAACCGGACGGCACGGCCATGCTGCCGCTGGCCTGGGAGGGTGTTGCCCTGCACGCCACCGAGGCGACGGTCCTGCGCGTGCACCTGGCTCCCGTCGGAGCGCGGGCGTTCCGCCTCGAAGCGGTCGACGAGGCCGGGCAGCCGGTGCTGGTTGCCGAGTCGGTGCGCCTGGCCCCGGTGCGCTTGACGCCGCGCGACGGCGCATCGTCCGCGTCGCCCGGCCGGGCTTCGTTGTTCGAACTGCGCTGGATCCCGGTCCCGTTGCCCGCCGACGACGAGCCGGAGAGCCTGCTCGCCCTGCTCGGCGACGACCCCGGCGACCTCGCCGCGGTGGCACCGCTGCGGTTCGCCGACATCGAGTCGGCGGCGGCGTCCTACACCCCGTGGGACATCCTGCTGGTGCAACCGTCGGAGCCGGGCACGTCCGCCGATCGGCCGGCGCACGTACACCGGGCCGTGGAACGGGCGCTCGGCGAGGCGCAGTCCTGGCTGGCCCAGGAGAACCTGCCCGACAACCGCCTGGTCGTGGTGACCAGGGGAGCGATGCCCGTCGAGACGGAGGACGACGTTCGGGACCCGGCCGGGGCCGCGGTGTGGGGCCTGCTGCGGTCGGCCCAGGCGGAGCACCCCGACCGGATCGTGCTGGTCGACCTGGACGACGACGCGGCCTCGACCGAGCTGCTGTTCCTGGTGGCCCAGGCGGGGGAGCCGCAACTGGCCATCCGCGCCGGGCGCATGCTCGCGCCCAGGCTCGTACCCTCGACCGCGTCGGGCGTGATCCCGGCGGCGCCCGCGGCGGACGGTACCGTGCTGGTCACCGGCGCCGACGGGCCGCTCGGGGCGCTGTTCGCCCGGCACCTGGTCACCGCGTACGGGGTCGAGCACCTCGTGCTCGGCGAGTCCGACCCGCACGGGCCGGACTCGCCCACCGCGCGGCTGCGGGACGAACTGGCCGGTCTCGGTGCGACGGTCACCGTGGCGGCCTGCGACCTGGCCGACCGGGCGGCCGTGCGCGCGCTGCTCGCGGACATCCCGGCCGAGCACCCGCTGACCGGGATCGTGCACACCGAGAACGTCCTGGACGACGGGGTGTTCACCGGGCTGACCACAGAGCGCGTCGCGCACGTGTTGCGGCCGAAGGCGGACGGGGCGTGGCACCTGCACGAGCTGACCGCGGACGCGCCGCCCGCGCTGTTCGTACTGTTCTCCTCGGTCGTCGGCATGCTCGGCAGCCCGGGGCAGGCCAACTTCGCCTCGGCGAACGCGTACCTGGACGCGCTGGCCACGCAACGTCGGGCGCGGGGACTGCCCGCGGTGTCGATGGCCTGGGGCCGGATGGTCGAGAGTGCGCAGTCCGGTCTGCGGGTGATCGCCGAGGACGAGGCGTGCGAACTGTTCGACGCCGCACTCGGCACGGGGCTTGCCGTGGTCGCGCCGGCACCGCTCGACGTGGCGGCGCTGCGCCGCGACACCGCGCAGGTGCCGGTCGTGCTGCGCGGGTTGGTGCCGCGCGGTGAGCGCCGGAAGGCGAGCGCCGAGGTGCCGGCCGACCGGTTCGCCGAGATGACCAGGACCGAGGCCGAGACGTACCTGCGTGACCTGGTGCGGGCCGAGGCGGCCGGGGTGCTCGGACACGCGACCCCGGAGAACGTGCAGTGGGAGGTTTCCTTCCGGGACTCCGGCTTCGACTCGCTGTCCGCCGTGCAGTTCCGCAACCGGTTGGCCGAGCAGACCGGCCTGTCCCTGCCCACCACGCTGGTGTTCGACTACGCCTCGCCCGGCGTGCTGGTGGAACACCTGCTCGAACGGCTCGCCATCACCGACGGGGTCAGCCCCCGCTCCGCCCTGGCCGAACTGGACAAGCTGGAGGCCGTCCTGATGGCCGTTCCGGCCGACCAGGCGGCCGACCAGGCGGCCGACCAGGCGTTCGGCCATCCGGAGATCACCGCCCGGCTGACCGCCATCCTCGCCCGCTGGAACAAGACCCGGACCGACGCGCGGCCCGACGCGGTCCCCGGTACCGGCGAGTTCGACCTGGCCGCCGCGATCGAGACCGCGACCGAGAACGAGGTCTTCGACTTCATCGACCGGGAGCTGGGCCGCTCCTCCGCCAACCCCAACCGCTGACCAGGAGATATTGGTGAACGCACCCATCCGTTACGCCGAAGCCCTACTGACCGGAATGCTCGGCACCTTCGGGCTGGACATCGAGTATGTCCGGGCGGAGAAGAACAGCCTGTACTACCTGGACGACGCCGGTACGGAGGTGCCGGTCCTCGACCTGGTCGGTGGTTGGGGCTCGCTGATGCTCGGGCACAACCATCCGGAGATCGTGGCGTACGCGAAGGAACTGCTGGACACCGGTTGGCCGGTGCACTCGCAGCACTCCTCGCATCCGGTCGCCGACCGGGTCGGCGCCGTGCTCAACGACATCCTCGGCCGCGAGTTCCCGGGTGCCGAGCCGTACCCGATCATCTTCGCCAACACCGGCGCGGAGGCGGTCGAAGCGGCGGTCAAGCATTGCGAGTTCGACCGCGTGCTGCGGATGAAGAGCCTGTTCGAGCAGATCGAGTGGCACGCCGACGTGGCGCTGAACGCGGTGCGCGACGGGGCCGCGGCGCTGCCGGACGACACGTCCCTGCTGCCCGGCGACGTGCCGGTGCCGACGACCGTCGAGGAGTTCGCGGCGCTGCTCGGCGCGGTGGCCGCGCACAACGTCGCGCGGGCGGGGACCACTCCGGTGTTCTTCGCGCTGGAGCGGGCCTTCCACGGAAAGCTGGTCGGCAGCACCCAGTTCACCTACAACCCGCTGTTCCGGGCGGCGTTCGCATCGCTCGGGCCGACGGTGCAGTTCGTGTCGCCCACCGATGCGACGGCCTTCGAGAAGGTCGTCTCCGAGCAGCGGGTCCGCGTGCTCGACGTCCAGGTGGTGGACGGCAGGGTCACGCTCGTCGAGCGGGACTTCCCGGTCGTCGCCGGACTGATCGTCGAGCCGATCCAGGGCGAGGGCGGGATCCACGAGCTGACCGCCGAGTTCGCCGCCCACATCCGGCGGATCTGCGACGAGATCGAGTGCCCGATCGTCGTCGACGAGATCCAAACCGGGATGGGGCGGACCGGGAAGTTCTTCGCGAGCTCCCACATCGGGTTGCTCGGCGACTACTACGTGCTGGGCAAGTCGCTCGGCGGCGGTGTCGGCAAGACCTCCGCGATGCTGGTCCGACAGTCGCGCTACCGCCCGGAGTTCGAGCTGGTGCACAGCTCGACCTTCGCCAAGGACGGTTTTTCCACGGCCATCGCCCTGCGGACACTCGAACTTCTCGAGGCCGAGGATGGAGCGGCCTACGACCGCGCCGCGGAACGCGGGGAGCGAATCCTGGGCATGCTGCGCGAGTTGGCCGAGGAGTTCCCCGACGTGGTGGCCGACGTGCGCGGCAGGGGACTGCTCATCGGACTCGATTTCGCCGACCAGAGCCAGGCATCGTCCCCGATCATCCGGGAGAAGGCGCGGGCCGGTCTGCTCGTCTTCCAACTGGGCAGCTACCTGCAGTTGGCCCACCGCATCCGCACCGGACCGACGGCGAGTGTGCCGACCATGCTGCGAATCGAGCCGTCGATCCAGATCAGCGACGAGGAGATCGACCAGCTGCGCACCGGCCTCACCCAGGTCTGTCGGATCCTGCGCAACCAGGACGCGTCGACGTTGATCCACCCGCTGACCGGCGCCGGCCGGCCGGCGCGCGCGGAGATCGAGGACTTCCGGCCCGCGGCGGGCGACGCGGTGGCGCCGGCGGAGCCGGCCGGCCGCAGGGTCGGGCTCGTCAGCTACCCGCTGACCCCGGACATGTTGCGGGAGTTCGATCCCTCGCTCGCCGACCTGGACGATGGCCGCCTGCTCGCCTATGCCCGGCGGTCGGAGCTGCTCAAGGACCTGCCGGCGCTCGCGCCGGTCCGGTTCGACTCGCCGCAGGGTACGTCGGTGGACCTGACCGTCTACCCGTTGCTGGTGACCCAGCAGCAGTTGCGGGAGTACCAGGTCTCCGGGCAGACCTTCCTGATCGGCCTGGACCTGGACCGCCGGGTGCGCGCGGCGAAGGCGGACGGCTGCGACACCGTCGGCCTCGGGTTCGGCCTCGGCGCGGTGAGCGGTCACGGCCGCGCACTGCGGGTGCCCGGGATCGCGGTGACCGCGGGCAGTGCGCTGGCGGTCGGCTCGGCTCTGGCCGCGGTTCGGCATGCCGCGGTCGAACGCTTCGGCGGGCTCGGCGGGTCGACGATGGCGGTCGTCGGCGCCGGCGGGCGGATCGGCTCGGCCATCGCCGCGCTCGGCGCCCGGGAGGTGGCCAGGATCGTGCTGGTGGGGAGCGGCCGACCGGGTTCGGTCGAGCGGCTCCGGGCCACGGAACATTGGATCTATCAGGAGTCGTGGGCGCGGATCGCGGCCGGCGGTGAGCTGACCGGTATCGCGGCGGCGCTGGCCGCCGAGCCGCTCGTCACCGGGTGGCTGGCCGACGGGCGCTCCGGCGACGAGCCCAGTGGCGAGGCCATCGCCGCGTATCTCGCCGACGCCCGTGGCACCGACCCGCTCGTCGTCGTGGCCGATGATCTTTTGTCGGTGCGAAATGCGCACGTGGTGTTCACGGCACATTCGAGCCCGGTTTCCGTACTGGACGAGAAGTATCTCGCCGACGGCGCGATCATCGGAGATTTGTCCTTTTTCGGTACCGGTGCGGAATCGGCCGCGGCGGCTTCTCGCGACGATCTACACTACGTGCGGGCCGGTGTACTTTCCGTGTCCGGTGGCGGTATTCTGCCAGCCGGCCTCAGTGTTTCACCGGGTGCTGATGAATTGCCGGCGGGGGCGGCCGAAGCAATCACACTCGCGTTGTCCGGCGGCGGATCGATGGGCGACGGCGCCATTACCCGCGAGCGGGTGGACGCCATAGTCGAACTCGCGAAGCAGCACGGATTCGAGACTGTTTTCAGCTGAAATCTGCCGAACACCGTTCGCCGGACCATCGGCCGATGGTCCGGCCTGATCAACAGAGGTAAGTGGAATGTCAGAGTCACCAAATTCCGAATCGAAAGTGGCGGCGGAGGGGGCGCCCGACCCCCACTACGCCAACCGCTGGTTGATCCTGGCGGTGATCGGTATCGCGCAGATGACGATCTTCCTGGATACGACCGTGGTCAACATCGCGCTGCCGTCGGCACAGGATGATCTCGGGTTCGGCGACGCGGACCGGCAGTGGGTCGTCACGGCCTACGCGCTCGCCTTCGGCAGCTTATTGCTGCTCGGCGGCAGGCTGGTCGACCTCGTCGGGGCCAAGCGGTCGCTGATGATCTCGATCGTCGGATTCGGTGTCATGTCGGTGCTGGGCGGCGCGGCCAACGGCTTCCCCATGCTGGTGACCGCTCGGGCGTTGCAAGGCGCGTTCGCCGCGCTCGTCGCGCCGGCGGCGCTGTCGTTCCTGCTGACCGTGTTCAAGGACCCCAAGGAACGCGTCACCGCGTTCGGCGTCTACGGCGCGCTGGGCAGCGGCGGGCTCGCGCTCGGGCTGATTCTCGGCGGCGCCTTGACCGACTGGTTGGACTGGCGTTGGTGCCTGTACGTCAACGTGATCCTCACGGCGGTCGTCTTCATCGGCGCGTCGCTGACGATGCAGAACCGACAGGCCGAAGACCGCCCGGAGCGGCTCGACCTGCCCGGCACGGTGACGGCCTCGGTCGGTTTGTTCTGCCTTGCCTACGGTCTTTCCAACGCCTCCGACGGTCACTGGGGCGGCGCCGACGTGTGGGGCTTCCTGGTCGGGAGCGGGGTCCTGCTGGTCGCGTTCGTGGTGTTCGAGCTTCGTTCGCGCACGCCGCTGCTACCGATCAGGATCGTGCTGCACCGCAACCGGGGCAGCGCGTACCTGGCGATGTTCCTGTTGGGGATCGGACTGTTCGTGCAGTTCCTGTTCCTGACCTACTACCTCCAGTTGATCCTGCACTTCTCGGCGATCGAAAGCGGCCTGGCCTTCCTGCCGATGATCGTGGGGATCGCGATCGGCGCGACCACCGTCCCGCCGATCCTCGAACCGAAGCTCGGGTCGCGCATTCTGATCCCGGCCGGCCTCCTGCTGGCCGCGGTGGGCTCGTTCTGGCTCAGCCGCCTCACCACCGACAGTTCGTACGCCGCCGGTGTGCTGGCCCCGACGCTCATCGCCGGCATCGGCTTCGGACTGGTCGTCTCACTCGGCGCGGCGGTCGCCACGGTCGGAGTCGAACCGCAGGATGCCGGCGCCGCGTCGGCGCTGGTCAACACGGTGCAGCAGGTGGGCGGTTCGATCGGCACCGCGCTGCTGAGCACCCTGGCGATCACCGCGGCGGACTCCTACATCGAGGGCAAGACGCCGACCCCGCAGCTCGCGGCGGAGGCCTCCGTGGAGAGCTACACGACGGCGTTCTTCTGGGGCGCGATGGTCTTCCTCGGTGGGGCGATCGTCTGTGGCCTGCTGTTCGACCGCTTTGTGACGGCGCAAACCGAGCCGGAGGTCGGTGAACCGGCCGTCGTGCCCGGCGTCTGATCCCTGCCGCATCGTTCGACCGGAAGCCGGTCGTCGGCCGGTGCTCGCTGCCAAGGCGCTCACTTGGTTCCGAGGACCAGCCCGGCGGCCGGTTTCTGGGTTCTCGACGCTGGGACTCCTCGGCCGGAGCGGATTGACTTGAGTACGGATGCGGTGCGGTGAGCCCACCCCGATCGGGGTCGGTCCGCGACCCACAATCGAAGGAGAGCTTCGTGACAGCAGTGGCCGATGAGCGGGCGGACGCAACGACCGGGCCGGCGGTCGACCCGGCGGAGCTTCTGACACGTACCCGCGAGCTTGCTCAGCTGATCCGCGAGAATGCGCCGAAGACCGAGCAGGACCGCAGGCTCGCCGAGGAGGTCGTGGTCGGGCTGCGCGACGCGGGGCTGTTCCGGCTCACGACGCCGACCCGGTTCGGCGGCTACGACCTGAAGATGTCGGACCTGCTGGCGATCATCGCCGAGGTCGGCAAGTCGTGCGGGTCGGCCGGCTGGAACCTGTCCATCGACACCGCGTCGACCCGGTTCGCCTTGAACGGCATGCCGGAGACCGCGTTGGCGGAGATGTTCGCGGACAACCCCGACGCGTACGTGATCTCCACAGCCCACCTGAGCACGACGAAGGCCCGGCGGGTCGACGGCGGATTCCGGGTGACCGGCACGTTTCCGTGGAGCTCGGGTTGCGAGATCGCGGACTGGGCCTACATCCCGGTGGTGCACGTCTACGACGGCGACGAGCAGACCGCCGACCTGGTGGGCGGCGTCGTACCGATGAGCGACCTGAAGATCGAGCGGACCTGGCACGTGGCCGGTCTGGCGGGCTCCGGCACCCACACCGTGGTGGCCGAGGACGTGTTCATCCCGGAGCAGCGGGCGGTCGCGTTCAGCCTCACCGATCTCGTGGGCGAGGACGAGCGGGACAGCATGCTCGTCCAGGGCAGTGCGCAGTCGCTCGCCGCGATCGTGGGTGCGGCGCAGGGCGCGCTGGAGGTCACCAGGCAGGCCCTGGACAAGAAGCGCCCGATCACCTACGTCAACTACGAGGCGGCCGTCGACGCGCCGTCGGTGCAGATGTGGTTCGGCGAGGCCGCGCATCTGATCGAAACCTCCGCTCTGCACCTGAGGGAGATCGGTGCGGCCCTCGACGGGATACCGGAAACCCAGCCCATGCCGTGGGCGGAGCGAGCCCGGATTCGCATGCACCAGAGGTCCGCTCATGAAAAGGCGCGAGCGGGTGTGGAAAAGCTGCTCGATGTCGTCGGAGGCAGCGCGTTCGCCCTGTCGAATCCGCTGCAGCGCCTGTGGCGGGATATCTCGGTGATGAGCCGGCACACCGCGCTCAACGCGCCGATCATCCTTGAGGACTACAGCCGCGCGACGCTGGATATCCACCCGTCGGTGACCCTCCTGTACTGAGGAACCCTCTCGGGCCATGCCGTCCGGTGTGGCTTCTCCACCCAGTCAACCAATGCGTCGGTATTGCTCGGCGGCCGGGGATCATGTGGCCGTCGAGCAATACCGATGCGCCCTTTTACGCGCGGCGTTTCACCGGGCCTGCATCGGTTCTCGTTGGTATCGGCCACCAGATTTCCATCCGCATTCTGGGTCCGTGAAACAAGCCATCCGGCCGTCATGGGCGTTGACTGCTGGATATGAGACGGATCGCCGTGGTCGGATTGGCTTGTCGGTTTCCCGGGGCCGGCGACGGCCACGAATTCTGGCGGTTGTTGCGGGACGGGACGGACGCTGTACGAGAGGCCCCGCAGGACCGGTGGCGCGGCGCGGAGCTGCCGCACCGCCTCGGCGGGTTCGTCGACGGGATCGACCGGTTCGACGCGGGGTTCTTCGGAATCTCACCGCGTGAAGCCGCCGCGATGGACCCCCAGCAGCGCTTGATGCTGGAGCTGGCCTGGGAGGCGCTCGAAGACGCGCGGATCCTCCCCGCCGAGCTCGGCGGCGGCGACACCGGGGTGTTCGTCGGCGTCATGTGGGACGACTACGCGGCGCTCCAGGACCGGCTCGGCGCGGCCGGGGTCGACCGGCACACGATGACCGGCACCCGCCGCGCGATCATCGCCAATCGCATCTCCCACCACCTCGGTCTGCGCGGACCGAGCCTGGCTGTGGACACCGCGCAGTCCTCCTCGCTCGTGGCGGTCCAGTTGGCGTGCGAGAGCCTGCGGCGCGGCGAGTGCGGGGTGGCCATCGCCGGTGGCGTGAATCTGAACATCCTGGCCGAGCCGACGCTCGGCGCGGTGCGGTTCGGCGGCCTGTCCCCCGACGGCCGGTGCTTCACCTTCGACGCGCGGGCCAACGGATTCGTGCGTGGTGAGGGCGGCGGCGCGGTGGTCCTCAAACCGTTGGCCGCCGCGCTCGCCGACGGCGACGACATCTACTGCGTCCTGACCGGTGGTGCCGTGAACAACGACGGTGCCGGGGAGGGCGAGCACACCGGCCTCACCGTGCCCAGCCGTTGCGCGCAGGAGGAGGTCGTCCGGCAGGCGTACCGGCGGGCCGGTATCGCGCTGCGCGGCGTGCAGTACGTGGAATTGCACGGCAGCGGCACGAAGGTGGGTGACCCGATCGAGGCCGCGGCGCTCGGTGCCGCGCTGGGGCACGCGCGGCAGCCCGGTTCGCCGCTGCCGGTGGGTTCGGTCAAGACCAACATCGGCCACCTGGAGGGCGCGGGGGGGATCGCCGGGTTGCTCAAGGTGGCGCTGAGCATCCGGCACCGCCTGTTGCCGCCGAGTCTGAACTTCGCCACGCCGCACCCGGACATCCCCCTGGACGACCTCGGACTGCGGGTGCAGACCGAGCTGACGCCGTGGCCGGAACCGGACCGGCCACTGGTGGCCGGGGTGAGTTCGTTCGGGATGGGCGGCACGAACTGTCACCTGGTGGTCGCCGAACCCCCGGCGACCGCTGCGACCACCGTCTCGCCGGCTGTCCCGACGATCACCTCGGCGACCGCCCCGTTGCCCAACGAGCCTTCGCTGCCCGGCGCTTGGGCTTGGCCGATCACCGGGCGCACCAGCGAGGCACTCCGGGCCCAGGCTGCCCGGCTGTCGTCCTTCGTGGACGAACGGCCCGAGTCCGCCGCGGACATCGGGTTGTCCCTGGCCACCACCAGGACCGCCTTCCGGCACCGCGCCGTCGTGGTCGGTGGCGACCGGGCGGAACTGCGGCGGCGTCTCGCCGAGTTCGCCGGCGGCGCGGCTGTCGCCGGCGTGATCGAGGGACAGGCGGGCGCGACCGGGAAGACGGTGTTCGTCTTTCCCGGGCAGGGTTCGCAATGGGTCGGGATGGCGGTCGAACTGCTGGACTCGGTGCCGGAGTTCGCCGAGTCGATGCGGGCCTGCGAGGAAGCGTTCGCGCCGCACGTCGACTGGTCGCTGAGCGCGGTGCTGCGGGACGCGACCGCGCTGGAGCGGGTGGACGTGGTCCAGCCCGCGCTGTTCGCGGTGATGGTCTCGCTCGCGCGGTTGTGGCGTTCCTGCGGGGTCGAGCCGGCGGCGGTGGTCGGGCACAGCCAGGGTGAGATCGCCGCCGCGTGCGTGGCGGGCGCCCTCTCGCTTGCGGACGCCGCACGGGTGGTGACGTTGCGCAGCCAAGCCCTGACGGCGCTGTCCGGCCGTGGTGGCATGGTGTCGGTGCTGCGGTCGGCCGCCGAGGTGCGCGAGCGGATCGCCGAATGGAACGGCGCGGTGTCGATCGCGGCAGCGAACGGTCCGTCGTCGGTGGTGCTCTCCGGCGACCCCGACGCACTGGACGAGCTGGTCGCGCGGTGGACCGCGGAAGGCGTCGAGACCCGGCGGATCGTGGTCGACTACGCGTCCCATTCCTCGCACGTGGAGCAGATCCGGGAGCGGCTGCACACCGTGCTGGCCGGGATCCGCCCGAGGTCCTCGGCGGTGCCGTTCTACTCCACGCTGACCGGCGGTTTGCTGGACACCGCCGCACTGGACGCCGCGTACTGGTACCGGAACCTGCGGCAGACCGTGGAACTGGAGCAGGCAACCCGGGCGCTGCTGCGGGACGGGTACGCGGTGTTCGTCGAGTGCAGCCCGCATCCGGTGCTCCTGCCGGCCCTGCGGGACACCGTGGAGCAGGCCGGGCCGGCGTCCGCCGTGGTCACCGGGTCGCTGCGCCGGGGCGAGGGTGGGCCGGAGCGCTTCCTGGCGTCGCTCGCCGAACTGCACGTGCGCGGTGTCGACGTGCACTGGTCCCGCGTGTTCGCCCTGCGCGGCGCCCGCACCGTGGGCCTGCCCACCTACGCCTTCCAGCGCGAGCGCCACTGGCTCACCGAGACGGCCGTTCGGGCCCCTGCCCCCGACGCGGAACCCGCGCCGGCGGCCGCTGCTCCGGCCGGGGGCACGGCCGTGTCCCCGGCCGGGCCCGAGATGCTCGCACTGGTGCGGTCGACCGTCGCGGTCGTACTCGGCCACGCGAGCGGCGACGAGGTGGATTCCGGCACGACGTTCAAGGATCTGGGGTTCGACTCACTGTCGAGCGTGGAGCTCCGGGACCGGTTGCGCGCGGCGACCGGACTCGCGCTGCCGGCGGGGTTGTTGTTCGGTCACCCGACCCCGGCCGAACTCGCGGATCACCTGCGGGCATCGGCGGCGGGCGACGAAGGCTCCACCGACCCCGCCGCCGGCACGGCGAGCGACGAGCCGATCGCGATCGTCGGAATGGCCTGCCGGCTCCCCGGCGGCGTCGCGTCGCCGGAGGACCTGTGGCGACTGGTCGTGGACGGGACCGACGCGATCTCGGAATTCCCCGCCAACCGGGGCTGGGACCTCGACCGACTCCACGACGTCGACACGGGCCGGGCGGGCACGTCCTACACCCGGCACGGTGGCTTCCTGCACGACGCCGACCGATTCGACCCCGAATTCTTCGGCATCTCGCCGAGGGAGGCGCTGGCGATGGACCCGCAGCAGCGGCTGCTGCTCGAGACGTCCTGGGAGGCGCTGGAACGGGCCGGGATCGACCCCGCGGGCCGGCGCGGCGCACCCGTGGGAGTCTTCGTCGGCGCGATGGCGCAGGACTACGGCCCTCGGCTGCACGCCGCGCACGCCGAGTCCGACGGCTACCGGCTGACCGGCAGCACGATCAGCGTCGCGTCCGGCCGGATCGCCTACACGCTCGGGCTCCAAGGCCCCGCGGTCACCGTGGACACCGCGTGCTCCTCGTCGCTGGTCGCGCTGCATCTCGCGGCGCAGGCCCTGCGCGCCGGGGAGTGCTCGCTGGCACTGGCCGGCGGCGTCGCGGTGATGTCCGGCCCCGGGATGTTCGTGGAGTTCAGCCACCAGCGCGGGCTGGCCCGGGACGGCCGATGCAAGGCGTTCTCCGCCGCCGCCGACGGCACCGGGTGGGCCGAGGGCGCGGGGATCGTGGTGCTGGAGCGGTTGTCGGACGCGCGGCGCAACGGACACCGGGTGTTGGCCGTGGTGCGGGGCAGCGCGATCAACCAGGACGGGGCGTCGAACGGGCTCACCGCGCCGAACGGCGTCGCCCAGGAACGGGTGATCCGCCAGGCCCTCGCTGCCGCCGGGATGTCCACCGGGGATGTCGACGTGGTCGAGGCGCACGGCACCGGGACCACGCTCGGCGACCCGATCGAGGCCGACGCGCTCGCGGCCACGTACGGTCGCGACCGGGAGCCGGGCCACCCGTTGTTGCTGGGGTCGCTGAAGTCCAACATCGGCCATGCCCAGGCCGCGGCCGGGGTGGCCGGCGTGATCAAGATGGTGCAGGCGCTGCACCACGAGACGGTGCCCAGGACGCTGCACGCCGACGAGCCGACCCCGCATGTGGACTGGGCCGGCGGCGGGTTGGAGCTGGTGACCCGGACGCGGGAGTGGCCGCGGACCGGCCGGGCGCGTCGGGCCGGGGTGTCCTCGTTCGGGATCAGCGGCACGAACGCACACGTGATCATCGAACAGGCGCCGCAGCAGCCGGAGCCGGAGCCCGAGTCGGTGCCGGTGCCCGGTGTGTCGGCCAAATCGGTGTCGCCGTGGGTGTTCTCCGCGAGCAGCGAGGACGCGGTGGCGGCCCAGGCCGCCGCCCTGCTGTCCTTCCTGGACGCCGATCCCGGCCTGAACCAGGCGGATGTCGGGTTCTCCCTGGCCGTCGCCCGGTCCGGGCTGGCGCACCGGGCCGCCGTCGTCGGCGCGGACCTGTCCGCGCGGCGCCGGGGCCTGACCGCGCTCGCCGCCGGTGTCGAGGCGCCCGGCGTGGTGCGCGGCACCGCCCGGGAGGCGGGTGGGGTGGTGTTCGTCTTCCCCGGCCAGGGTTCGCAGTGGGTCGGGATGGCGGTGGAACTGCTCGACTCGTCGCCGGTGTTCGCCCAGACGATGCGGGCGTGCGCCGGTGCCCTGGCCCCGCACGTCGACTGGGACCTGTTCGAGGTGCTGGGTGACGCCGCCGCACTGGAGCGGGTGGACGTGGTGCAGCCCGCGCTGTTCGCGGTGATGGTGTCGCTGGCCGCGCTGTGGCGTTCCCACGGTGTGGAGCCCGCCGCGGTGGTGGGTCATTCCCAGGGGGAGATCGCCGCCGCCTGTGTCGCCGGGGCGCTGGACCTGGCCGACGCGGCGAGGATCGTGGCCCTGCGCAGCAGGGCCATCCTGGCGCTGTCCGGTGCCGGCGGCATGGTCTCGGTCGCGCTGTCCGAGGACGAGGCCGCCGAACGCCTGCGCCGGTGGGACGGTCGGCTCTCCACGGCGGTGGTCAACGGCCCGGGATCGGTCGTCGTCGCCGGCGACGTGGACGCGCTGGACGAGTTGGTCGCCGAGTGCGAGGCCGCCGGGGTGCGGGTCAAGCGGCTCCCGGTGGACTACGCCTCGCATTCGGCGCACGTGGAGCGGATCGCGGACGAGCTGGCCACGGTCCTGGCCGGAACGGCCCCCCGCCCGGCGGCGATCCCGTTCTACTCGACGGTGACCGCCGGCCCGCTGGACACCACCGGCCTGGACGCCGGGTACTGGTACCGCAACCTGCGTCGCCAGGTCCGCTTCGCCGAGACGGTCGGCGTGCTGGCCGAGCGCGGGCACTCGGTGTTCGTCGAGGTCAGCCCCCATCCGGTGCTGACCGCGGCGGTCGAGGACGTGCTGGAGCACGCGGTCGTCGTCGGTTCCCTGCGCCGCGAGGACGGCGGCCCCGAGCGGTTCCTGACCTCGCTGGCCGAGGCGTACGTACGCGGGGTGGGCCCCGACTGGCGGGCCGTCTTCCCCGGCGCCCGCCCCATCGACGTGCCCACCTCGGTGTTCCGGCGGCGGCGCTTTTGGCTCGAACCAACGCCGGACGGCGAGGCCGCGGACGTCGAGGCGGCCGGACTGACGTCGGCGGACCACCCGTTGCTCGGTGCGGTGGTGGAACTGCCGGACTCCGGCGGTCTCGTGCTCACCGGACAGCTGTCCCGGCAGGCCCAGCCGTGGTTGGCCGACCACGGGCTGGCCGATCGCGGGCGGGGCGACACGGTGCTGCTGCCCGGCGCGGCGTTCGTCGAGATGGCGGTGCGCGCGGGCGACGAGGTGGGCTGCGACGAGGTCGCGGAGCTGACCTGCGAGGTGCCGCTGGCCTTGCCGCCGCACGGCGCGGTCGCCGTACGGGTCACGGTCGGCGAGCAGGACGAGTCCGGTCGCCGGGTGCTGGCCGTGCACGCCCGCCCGGCGGACGGTTCCGGCGGCTGGACCCGGCACGCGAGCGGAGTGCTCGCGATCGGCCGAGCCGAGGAGTTCGACCTGACCTCTTGGCCGCCGGCGGGCGCGGTCGCGGTGGAATGGGACGGCGGATACGACCGCTGGACCGAGCTCGGTTACCGCTACGGCCCGGCGTTCCAAGGCCTGCGCTCGTGGTGGCGCCGGGGCGCGGAGATCTTCGCCGAGGTCGCGCTGCCGGCCGAGATCGAGGCGGACGCGGGCCGGTTCGGGCTGCACCCGGCGCTGCTGGACGCCGCGTTGCATGCCGCGGTCGGGGACGGTCCGGACTGCCGGCTGCCGTTCTCCTGGCAGGGCGTGTCGTTGCGGGCCGGCGGTGCGTCCGCGCTGCGGGTGTGGATCTCGCCGGACGGCGCGGACACCGTCTCGCTGCGGCTCGCCGATGCGACCGGCGCGCCGGTGGCATCGGTGGAGTCGCTGGCACTGCGGCCGCTGCCGGCCGGTGTGCCGACCGGCGGGCCGCCGGACGCGTTGTTCCGGGTGGACTGGGTCGAGGCCCACGTGCCCGAGACGTTCGGTGATCCGCGGCCGTGGGCGGTCGTCGGCGTCGACGAATTCGGGGTCGGCGGGCCCGCCCATGCCGATCTCGGCGCGTCGGCCGCCGCGGGACCGGTGCCGGAGGTGATCTTCGCCGCGCTGACCGGGGAGTCCACCGCGAGTGGCGCACATGCCGTGGCGGGCCGGACGCTGCGGCTGATCCAGGAGTGGCTGGCCGACGAGCGGTTCGCCGGCTCGAGGCTGGTACTGCTCACCCGGAGCGCGATGGTCGTGGAGCCGGCCGAGCCGGACGCCCTCGGGGCGGCGGGCGCCGCGGCGTGGGGCATGGTCCGGTCGGCCCAACGGGAGCACCCGGACCGGTTCGTCGTCGTCGACCTGGACGCTCACGAGGCGTCGGTCGCGGCGCTGCCGGTAGCCCTGGCCACCGGCGAGCCGCAACTCGCGGTGCGCAAGGGCCGGCCGCTGGTACCCCGACTGGCCAGGGTCGCCGGCATGCCGGCGGCGCGCCCCGATCTCACCGCCGGCACGGTGCTGATCACCGGCGCCACCGGCACCCTCGGCGGCCTGTTCGCCCGGCACCTGGTGACCCGGTACGGAGCGGCACACCTGCTGCTGACCGGCAGGCGCGGACCGGACGCCCCCGGCGCGGCCGAACTCGCCGCGGAGCTGACCGAGCTCGGTGCCACGGTCACCGTGGCCGCGTGCGACGTCGCCGACCGGGACGCGCTGGCCGCGCTGCTGGCATCGATTTCGGCCGAGCACCCGCTGATCGGCGTGGTGCACGCCGCCGGGCTGCTCGACGACAGCGTGCTGGAGGCGATGCGGCCGGAGCAACTCGAGCGCGTCCTGCGGCCGAAGGTCGACGCCGCGCTGAACCTGCACGAACTGACCCGAGGGCTCGACCTGTCGATGTTCGTGCTGTTCTCCTCGGTCGCCGGGATCCTCGGGCTGCCGGGACAGGGGAACTACGCCGCGGCCAACGCGTTCCTGGACACCCTGGCCCAGCAACGAGCGGCGCGGGGCCTGCCGGCCGTGTCGCTCGCCTGGGGTCTGTGGGCGCCGCCGAGCGGAATGACCGGCCGGCTCGCCGACGCCGACCTGAGTCGGATGCGCCGCGCCGGCCTGGCCGCGCTGTCCGCACAGGACGGGCTGGCCCTGTTCGACGCCGCGGTCCGCGCCGACGCGGCCCTGCTCGTCCCGGCCCGGATCGACCCGGCCGCGGTGCGGGCGCACGGCACGGTCCCGGCGCTGCTGCGCGGCGTGGTCCGCGAGCGGGTCAGGCGGGCCGAGGTCGCCGCGGGCAAGCCGGGCGACGCCGGGTCGCTCGGCGCCCGCCTGGTTCGAATGTCCGGCGCGGACCGTGAGGCGGCCCTGCTCGACCTGGTCCGCGAGCACACCGCCACCGTGTTGGCACACGGCACGCCGGGCGCGATCCCCCCCGACCGGACCTTCAAGGAACTCGGGTTCGACTCGCTGACGGCGGTGGAACTGCGCAACCGGCTGGGCGCGGCGACCGGGCTACGACTGCGGGCGACGCTGGTGTTCGACTACCCGACGCCGTCCGCACTCGCCGGCCACCTCGGCCCGGCTCTCGGCCCGGCCGAGCCGACCGGGCCCACCGGGCCCACCGAGCCGGCCGAGCCGGCCGCGATGCCCGCGCCGTCGGCGCGTGGGCTGGACGGGCTGGAGCTGGACGAACTCTTCGACCTCATCGACGGCGAACTTGGCATGCCCTGATCGGAGTTCTTGTGAGTAACGAAGAGAAGCTGGTCGAGTACCTCAAGCGGGTCACGGCCGAGTTGCAGCAGACCAGGCAACGGCTGCGGTACACCGAGCAGGCGAGTCGGGAACCGGTCGCCATCATCGGCATGGCGTGCCGGTTTCCCGGCGACGTCGGCTCGCCGGAGGACCTGTGGCGACTGCTGGACGCCGGTGGCGACGCGATCGGCGAATTTCCCGTCGACCGGGGCTGGGACGCGGAGTCGCTGTACGACCCCGATCCCGACACACCCGGCCGCACCTACACCCGGCATGGCGGATTCCTGCGCGGGGCAACCGAGTTCGACCCGGAGTTCTTCGGGATCTCGCCGCGCGAGGCGGTCGCGATGGACCCGCAGCAGCGGCTGCTCCTGGAAACCTCGTGGGAGGCGCTGGAGCGGGCCGAGGTCCGCCCCGCCTCGCTGCGCGGCGCCCGGGTCGGGGTGTTCGCGGGAGCCATGGCACCGGACTACGGCCCCCGGCTGCACCAGGCCGCCGGTGGTGCGGAGGCGCACCTGCTCACCGGCACCGCGAACAGCGCCGCCTCCGGGCGGATCGCGTACACCCTCGGATTCGAGGGGCCCGCGGTCACCGTCGACACGGCATGCTCGTCGTCGCTGGTCGCGCTGCACCTGGCGGTCCAGTCGCTGCGCCGGGGGGAGTGCACGCTCGCGCTGGCCGGTGGCGCCACGGTGATGTCCACCCCCGGCATGCTCGTCGCGTTCAGCCGCCAGCGCGGGCTGGCCCCGGACGGGCGCTGCAAGTCCTTCGCCGACGCGGCCGACGGCACCGGCTGGGCCGAGGGCGTCGGCATGCTCCTGGTGGAGCGGCTCTCGGACGCCGTGCGGCTGGGGCACCCGGTGCTGGCCGTGGTGCGCGGCAGCGCGGTCAACCAGGACGGCGCCTCGAACGGGTTGACAGCGCCGAACGGACCGTCCCAGCAGCGGGTGATCCGGCAGGCGCTCGAAGACGCCGACCTGGCCACTTCCGACGTGGACGCGGTCGAGGCGCACGGCACCGGCACCGGGCTCGGCGACCCCATCGAGGCGCAGGCCGTCCTGGACACCTACGGTCTGGACCGCGACCGTCCCATGTGGCTCGGGTCGTTGAAGTCCAACATCGGGCACACCCAGGCCGCAGCCGGGGTCGGCGGCGTGATCAAGATGGTGCTCGCGCTTGCACACGGTGTGCTGCCGAAGACCCTGCACGTGGACGCGCCCTCGTCGCATGTGGACTGGTCCGCGGGCGAGGTGCGATTGCTGACCGAGCGGCGGGAATGGCCGGTGACGGGCGCGCCGCGGCGGGCCGCGGTGTCGTCGTTCGGGATCAGCGGCACGAACGCGCACGTGATCCTGGAACAGGCACCGGCGATCGAGGCGGCCGAGCCGCAGGAACGTGTTCCGCTGCCGCTGGTGCCGTTGGTGCTCTCCGGCAGGACTCCCGACGGGCCGGCCGACCAGGCCGGGTTGTTGCTGTCCACCGTGGAATCGTTCGACCCGCTCGACGTCGCCTTCTCGCTGGCGACCACCCGGACGGCCTTCGAGCAGCGGGCCGCGGTGGTGGCGGGGGACCGGGACGAACTGCTCGCCGGCCTGCGGGTGATCGCCGCCGGCGGTACCGCTCCCGGCGTGGTGCGGGGTGTCGCGCACCCCGGCCGCACCGCGTTCGTGTTCGCCGGGCAGGGCACCCAGCGGATCGGGATGGGCCGGGAACTGTACGCGGCGTTCCCGGAGTTCGCGGCGGCGCTGGACGAGGTGTGCGCCGGGTTCGACGGCCTGCTGGACCGGCCGCTGCGCGACGTACTGGTCGCGGAGACGGACCCGGAAGCGCAACTGCTGGACCGGACCGGGTGGGCGCAGCCCGCGCTGTTCGCGATCGAGGTCGCACTGACCCGACTGCTCGGGTCGTGGGGCGTGCGGCCGGAGGTGCTGGCCGGCCATTCGATCGGTGAGCTGTCGGCGGCGTTCGTCGCGGGACTGTGGACGCTCGAGGACGCATGCCGCGTGGTGGCGGCGCGTGGCCGGCTGATGGAGCGGTTGCCCGAAGGCGGCGCGATGGTGTCGATCCGGGCCGGCGAGGACGCGGTCGCCGCGATGTCGGCGGGTGACGAGGTCGGCATCGCCGCCGTGAACGGGCCGGATTCGGTGGTCGTGTCCGGCGAGGAGAACGCGGTGTTGCGGGTCGCCGAGCACTTCGCGTCCCTCGGCCGACGCACGAAGCGATTGCGGGTGAGTCACGCGTTCCACTCGCCCCTGATGAACCCGATGCTGGAGCCCTACCGCGAGGTGCTCGCCGCCGTGGAGTTCCACGAGCCGGTGTTGCCGATCGTATCGACGGTCACCGGCGAGCCGCTGACGGCGGAGTCGGTGTGCTCACCGGAGTACTGGGTGCGCCAGGTCCGGGAGCCGGTGCGGTTCGCCACTGCGGTGCAGCGCCTTTTGGACGACGGGGTGACCCGGTTCGTCGGCGTCGGCCCGGACGCCTCGGTGGCCGTGATGGCCGAAGGCTGTTTCCCGGAGCGGGACTCGGTATCGGTCGCGGTGCCGGTCCTGCGGGCCGACCGCCCGGAACCGGTCGCCGCGCTGACCGCGTTGGCCGCGGCGCACGTGCACGGCATCGAGGTGGAGTGGCACCGGGTGTTCGCCGGGACGGGCGCGAGCACCGTCCGGGTGCCGACCTACGCCTTTCGCCGCGACCGGTACTGGATGGACGTTCCGGTTCAGGCGGGCGACCTGCGGGCCGCGGGCCTGGTCGCCGGGGAGCACCCGCTGCTCGGTGCGGTGCTGGCGCTGCCGGAGTCCGGCGGGACGGTGCTGACCGGCCGGCTGTCCTCGCAGGGCCTGACATGGCCGGCCGACCACGCTGTGCTGGGTCGGGTGGTCGTGCCCGGTGCGGCGTTCGTCGAGATGGTGCTGCGCGCCGGCCGTGAGGTCGGCTGCGACCTGCTGGACGAGTTGACCCTGCACACGCCGTTGGTGCTGGGGGAGCAGGGCGGGGTGCTGATCCAGGTCGTGGTCGAGGAGGCCGACGAGTCGGGACACCGGGCGGTGTCGGTGCACGCCCGCCCGGAGGACGGCGACTGGGTCCGGCACGCCGACGGTTCGTTGTCCGGCGGTGCCCCGCCGGCCGCGTTCGAGGCCGGCGCATGGCCGCCGGAGGGCGCGGAGGAGGTCGCGATCGGCGACCTGTACGCCGACCTCGCCGCGCGTGGGTACGACTACGGCCCGACGTTCCGCGGGTTGTCGGCGCTGTGGCGGCGCGGGGACGAGGTGTTCGCCGAGGTCGCGCTGCCGCCGGAGGCGGCGGCCGACGCGGATCGGTACGGCCTGCACCCGGCGCTGCTGGACGCGGCGCTGCACGCGGTCTGGTTCGGCTCCTTCCTCGACGGTATGGACGGCGCCGTCCTGCCGTTCGCCTGGTCCGGCGTGTCCCTGTCGGCGGTCGGGGCATCCGCGCTGCGGGTGCGGATGTCGGCCTCCGGCGCGGACGTGGTGTCGATCCGGGTCACCGATACGACCGGTGCGCCGGTGGCCTCGGTCGACGGCCTGCGGTTCCGGCAGATGCCGACGCCCGGAGCGGGCACGGCCGCGGAGTCGATGTTCCGGGTGGACTGGTCGGCCGCGCCCGCCGAGCCGGCGGAAATCGCCCGGTGGACGCTCGTGGACACGCTCGCGGAGGTCCCCGCCGACCCGGGTGTGGTGTTCCTGCGCTGCCCGGCCGGCCCGGACGCTCGGGAGGTCACCGGTGCGGTGCTCACCCTCGTGCAGGAGTGGCTCGCCGACGAGCGGTTCGCGTCCGGGACGCTCGTGCTGGTGACCGAGGGCGCGGTCGGCGCCGAGCCGAAGGAACCGGTCGACGGGCTGCCCCAGGCCGGGGTGTGGGGCCTGGTGCGGTCCGCGCAGACCGAGAACCCGGGCCGGTTCGGGCTGGTGGACGTGGACGCGGAGGCGGTGCCGTGGGCCGCGGTGGCGGCGCTGGTCGCGCAGGAGCCGCAGTTGGCGGTGCGATCCGGCCGGGCCCTGGTGCCCAGGCTGGTCCGGGCCGAGGTCGGTGCCGGCGGCGCGCCGGCGGCGGCGTTCGGTGCCGGCACGGTGCTCGTCACCGGCGGGACCGGCACGCTCGGCGGGGTCGTGGCACGGCACCTGGTGACCGCACACGGCGTGCGGCGGCTGCTGCTGGTCAGCCGTACGGGCGCCGGTTCCCCGCGGGGCGCGGAACTGGCGGCCGAGCTGACCGGATTGGGCGCCGAGGTCGTCCTGGCCGCCTGCGACACGGCCGACCGTGCCGCGCTGGCCCGGTTGCTCGCCGACATCCCGGCCGAGGCCCCGCTCACCGCGGTCGTGCACGCGGCCGGCGCGCTCGACGACGGGGTGCTGACCGAGCTGACCCGACAGCGGCTCGACGTGGCACTGAGCCCCAAGATGGTCGCCGCGTGGAACCTGCACGAGCTGACCTGCGACCTGGACCTGTCGGCGTTCGTGCTGTTCTCCTCGATGTCCGGCCTGATCGGCCCGGCGGGTCAGGCGAACTACGCGGCGGGCAACGCCTACCTGGACGCACTCGCGCAGTATCGACGGGCCCGGGGGCTGTCCGGGGTGTCGCTGGCGTGGGGCATGTGGGCCGAGCGCAGCACGATGACCGAGGACCTGACCGACGTGGACCTGGCCCGACTGGCCCGGCTCGGGGTGACCCTGTCCTCGTCGGAACAGGGTGTCGCGCTGCTGGACGCCGCACTC
Source organism: Embleya sp. NPDC005575 (assembly GCF_040605455.1). Classification (NCBI taxonomy): domain Bacteria; kingdom Bacillati; phylum Actinomycetota; class Actinomycetes; order Kitasatosporales; family Streptomycetaceae; genus Embleya; species Embleya sp. NPDC005575. Next base: position 24,964 of record NZ_JBEXCV010000120.1, read on the forward strand.
GGTCTCGACGAGGCGCTGTTGGTTCCGGTCGCACTGGACCTGACCATGGTGCGCGCCCAGGCGGACGTGCCGGCGATCCTGCGGCGTCTCGCGGGCCGAGGGGTGGTGCCGCGCTCGCCGCGGTCGCCGCGCCCGGCGCCCGCCGACTCCGGTGCGCTGCCGGCCCGGCTGGCCGGCCTGTCGGAGGAGGACCGGTACGCGATCCTGCTCGACCTGGTGTGCACCCGGATGGCCGACGTGTTGCAGTATGCGACGGGACGGTCGATCGATCCCGACCGTGCGTTCTCCGATCTCGGGGTCGACTCGGTGTCCGCCGTGGAGTTCCGGAACCGGCTCGGTGCCGAGACCGGCCTGAGGCTCGCGCAGACGCTGGTGTTCGACCACCCGACGGCCGCCGCCGTGGCCCGTGAGTTGATCCGTCTGCTCGCGGCCCACACCTCGGCACCGACGGGTTCGGTGCTGAGCGAGCTGGACCGGGTCGACTCGGCGCTGACCGTGTCCTCGGTCACCGGCCCGGACGGGGACAGGATCGCCGATCGCCTCGAAGGCCTGCTGATGAAGCTGCGTGCGTTCCGGGACTCCGCCGACCCGTCCGAGGAGCGGCTCGACGTCACCGCCGCGACGGACGAGGAACTCTTCCAGTTCCTGGACGGCAAGTAAGTCGGGAGCCGGCGGTGAACCCGCGGTGCGGGTCACGGATGCCGGCCCGGTTGTCGTGAATGGTCCGTCGGGGGCGTCGAGCGTCCCCGGCGGACCATTCACGTCGGGGCCGCAGTCTCGGGCGGACCGTCGCTCGGCGAGCGCGCGCGGGTGCCCGTACCACTCGCGCACGCCCTCGGGGGCGCCGGCACGGAGCCCGCCGGGCACGCCGAAGGGCCGGAGGGCCATGTGCCGGTCGAGCCGTCGAAGGCAAGTACGCACATGGGCCACATCCGGCCCTCGCGGGTGGGCCTTCGGTCCCCGCCGGGGATCGAAGGCCCACCCGAGGCCGTACCGGCTACCGCCCTACCCGAGCTTCACCGGCGCCGGGAAGTAGCCGGCGCCGGCGAAGAACTCCGCGTACTTGCCGAACAGTTCGGCGTCGATCTCCGGGCAGGCGATGCCCGTGCCGGCCAGCGCGGCCTCCGTCGCGCCGACGTCCATCCGCATGTACAGGGCCTCGCCGGCCGTCATGTAGCTCCGGAAGATGTCGATCGTCGGGAAGAGCGCGTTGTCCCGGTCGGCGCGGACGGTGGCGACGAACTCGTCCCAGGGCACCTCGTCCAGGACGTAGCCGGACTCGCGCAGCCGCTTCACCATGTCTGCATAGCTGACCGCGATCGGGTTGAACAGGTGGAAGGTTCGGCCGTTCGTCGTGCGGGACAGCGCCAGAACGGCCGCGCTGACGTAGTCCACCGGCACCATCGGGAACAGCGCGTTCGCGCCGACCGGCATCGCCCGTGCCTGCAGACTGCCCTTCAGGCTCAGCCAGACGAAGTCGCGGGTCTGGCACGCGCCGTTGGTCTGTGCGCCGGAGATGACGTCGGCGCGATAGATCGACACGGGCAGGCCGCGTTCCCGGGCCAGCCCGATGATCTTCTCGGCGACGTACTTGCTCTGCCGGTAGCCGTTGGTCAGCTCCTCCGGCGGCCCGGTGGGATCCTGCGGGGTCAGGCCGGCGCCGTCGGGTGCCGGCCCGGCGAAGACGCCGGTGCTCGACACGTAATGCAGGGGGACCGTCCGGTGCAGCGCGGCGAGCCGGAGTGCCTCCTCGGTGCCGGTCACGTTGGCCGCCTTCAGCGACGTGTACGGGTGCAGCCAGTTGACCGTCGCGCCCGCGTGATAGACCACGTCGACCTCGCGGGCGAACCGGTCGAACCGCTCGGCGTCGAGGCCGAAACGTGGTTCGGCGAGGTCGCCGGTGACGACCGACAGCCGGTCCACGTCGATCTCGTCCCAGATGCCGTACCAGGTCAGGTTGGCGCGCAGTCGGTCGAGCGCGGCCCTCTCGTCGGCGCCGCGGACCAGGCAGTGCACGGTGGCGCCGGTCGAGCGCATGAGGTCCCTGAGCAGGAAGGCGCCGACGAACCCGGTCCCTCCGGTGAGGAACACCTGGCGGGGATCGGCGACCACGGTGGTGACGTTCTCGGCCGGGACCACGTCCTCGGCGAGCCGCACCTCCGCCGCGAAGTCCACGGTGGACTGCGTGGGGCCTTCGGTTCGGCCGGCCAGCTCCACACCGAGGTAGTCGATCAGCGCCGCGGGGGTGTTGTGGTCGAACAGCAGGGTCGGCGGCAGGCGCAGGCCCGTTTCGCCCTCCAGCCGGTTGCGCAGCTCGACCGCGGTCAGCGAGTCGAATCCGAGCTCGGTGAAGACGGTCGCGGCGGTGATGTGGTCGGTCTTCGCGTGGCCGAGCACTGCGGCCACGGCGGTGCGCACCAGGTCGAGCAGGAGCTCCCGCCGGCCGGACTCGTCGAGCGGGGCCAGGCGTTCGGCGAGCAGCCCGGTGTTCTCGGCCGCCGCGGTGATCACACGCCGGCCCGGCCTGCGGACCAGACTGCGCAGCACGGGGAGGATCGGTCCGGGTTGCCGCTCGATCAGGGCGACGTCGAGGTGCATCGGCACCGTCGTCGGGTGGGCGGCGGTGATCGCCGCGTCGAACAGCGCGGGGCCCTCGGCCGGGGAGATCGGCCGCAGACCCGCCTGCGTCGCCCGGCTCCGGTCCACCTCGGACAGTCGGGACGCCATGCCGTGCTCCTGAGCCCACGCCGCCCAGGCGAGCGAGTGGGCCGGCAGCCCGTTCGCCCTGCGATGCCCGGCGAGCGCGTCGAGGAACTGGTTGGCGGCCGAGTAGTTCGCCTGTCCCGGCGAGCCGACGACGCCGGCGACGGAGGAGAACAGCACGAACATCGCGAGGTCGACGTCGGTGGTCAGG
>NZ_JBEXCV010000121.1:0-27770 GCF_040605455.1 Embleya sp. NPDC005575
CCGGACGCCGGACGCCGGACGCCGGGTCGGGAGGGCGCGGCGTGTCGCCCTCCCGACCCGGGGATCAGGAGCCGGGCACGCCGCCGATCGCGGGCGGCGTCGGCGGGTTGCCCTCGACGACCGTGCCCAGGGTCTGCTTCCAGATCGCCTGCCACGAGCCGTCCTGGCCGATCTTGCGCAGCCAGTCGTTGACGAACGTCTTGAACGCGGCATCGTCGTGCCCGAGTCCGATGCCGTACGGGTCGGCCGTGAACGGCTCGCCGACCACGGTGGTGTCGGGGTTCTGCTTCACGTCCGCGACCAGAAGCGCCTGGTCCTGCACGTACGCGTCGCCGCGGCCCTGCCGAAGCGCGGTGACACACTCCGGGTCACTGCCGAAGGTGACCACCTTCGCATCCGGCGCGACCTGCTTGATCGCGGCGATGGCGGGCGTGTTGGCGCCCGCGATCACGGTCTTGCCGTTCAGGTCGGCCGGCGCCTTGATGCCGCCGGCGCCCTTCTTGACCAGGATGGCCTGGCCCGACGAGTAGTACGGTCCCGCGAACGCGACCTGCTCGGCCCGCTTGGGGGTGATCGTGTAGGTCTGGAAGACCACGTCGACGGTGCCGTTCTGCAGCAGCGCCTCGCGGGTCTCGGTGGCCGAACTGACGATCTTCACCTCGGGCTTGCCGATGATGTACTTGGCGAGCAGCCGGCCCATCTCGGCGTCGAACCCGTCGGTCTTGCCGGATATCGGGTTGAGCTGCGACCACAGCGGGGCGTCCTGGGAGCCGCCGACGATCAGGTAGCCGCGCGCCTTGATCTTGGCCATCGTGGAGTTGGGCAGGATCGCGCTGTCCGGGGCGACGTCGGCCTTCTTGGCGACGTCCTCGCCGGCGGGCTTGGCGCCGCCGGGCACGTCCGAGGAAGAGCCGCCGGAGCAGGCGGCCAGCGCGGTCAGGGACAGCGCCGCGAGGACCGCCGGGACGGCGGTGCGCAGGCGACGCGGGGATGCGGCGGCGCGCGGGCGACGCAGGGGGAAGCCGGACATCGGGGCCTTCCTTCGCAGGTGGGGGTAGGGGGACGAGGGCGTACGGGCCGCGGAGTGGAGCGGTGCTGCGATGGGCCGGGGTTTTCGCCGGCCCGGTGACCTGGTGATCCGGGGCCGTGGTGACCCGGGGCCTCGGACCGTCCGGTGGGCGCCGGGTGCCCGGGTGCGTCAGTGGCTGAGCACCTTGGACAGGAAGTCCCGGGCGCGGTCCGTGGTCGGTGCGGTGAAGAAGGTGTCGGGTGTGCCGACCTCGACGATCTGTCCGTCGGCCATGAAGACCACCCGGTCCGCGGCACGGCGGGCGAAGCCCATCTCGTGGGTGACCACGACCATGGTCATGCCCTCGCGGGCCAGGTCGACCATCACGTCCAGGACCTCGTTGACCATCTCCGGGTCCAGCGCACTGGTCGGTTCGTCGAAGAGCATCACCTTGGGTTGCATGGCCAGCGCCCGGGCGATGGCCGCGCGCTGCTGCTGGCCGCCGGACAGTTGCGCCGGGTAGTGGTCCGCTTTGTCGGCGATGCCCACCCGGTCCAGCAGCGCCCGGGCCTGCCGGTCCGCGTCGCTCGCGGACAGGCCCTTGACCCGGATCGGTCCGAGCGTGACGTTCTGCAACACGGTTTTGTGCGCGAACAGGTTGAACTGTTGGAAGACCATCCCCACTTCGGTGCGCAGTCGGGCCAATGCCCGACCCTCGGCGGGTAGTTCCTCCCCGTCCAGCAGGACCACGCCGGAATCGACGTTCTCCAGCCGGTTCAGACAGCGGCACAGCGTCGATTTGCCCGCACCGGAGGGGCCGATCAGCACGACCACCTCGCCTGCGGCGACGGTCAGGTCCACGTCGGTCAGTACGCGGACCGCCCCGAACGACTTGTTGATGGCGCGCGCCTCGACCATCGGCGTCAGTACGGCGGAAGAAGGCGACGCGGACTTCATCAACGCTCCATCTTTGTTCGGAATCGAAGTTTTGTGTGACAGTAGAAGTGGAATTCGAAGAAAGTCAATGCCTTGCTGGTTATTACCGGGTGTGCTATTCCTGTCACTGCCGTACCGCAGCAGGTGTGCCTCGAACGGAGTGGGACGTTGGCTGGAAGCGCGGGTGACCTGGTACGACTGGTGGCCAAGGGGCACGGTCGATCCCGGGCGGAACTCGCCCGATTGAGCGGGATGGCCCCGTCGAGCGTCTCTCTGCGTGTGGAGGAACTCATCGACGCCGGGTTGCTGCGCGAGGACGGCGAGGGCGCCTCCCGGGGCGGTCGGCGCCCCCGCCAGTTGCGCCTGCACGAGAACGCGGGCGTGGTGGTGGCCGTCGACGTGGGCACCCATCACCTGCGGATGGCGGTCCTGGACCTGGCCGGCCGGGTGCTCCTGGAGCACGAACTCCCCGGCGATATCACCGAAGGACCCGAGCAGGTGAGCGAACGCCTGCTGGAACACGTACGGATGACGCTCCGTCAGGCGACCGTCGAACAGCTGCCACTGCTCGGCGTCGGCATCGGCATGCCCGGCCCGGTCGATCCGGCCGCCGCCAAGGTGATCGCGCCGTCCCGGATGCCCGGCTGGAACGAGTACCCGATCGGCCGCCGGATGAGTGAACTCCTCGGCGTACGCGTGGTGGTGGAGAACGACGCCAATCTGATGGCGGTGGGCGAACACCGCTACGGCTGGCCGGATCGGGACAACCTGATGGCGGTCAAGGCCGGCACCGGGATCGGCTGCGGCATCATCGCGTCCGGGAAGCTGCACCGCGGGCGCGGCGCGGCAGGCGACATCAGCCACGTCCCGGTGCATGTGCCCGAACCGGTCACCTGCTCGTGCGGACACTCCGACTGCCTGGAGGCACATGCGAGCGGCGCGGCACTGCGCCGAACGCTGCGCGCCCAGGGCATCGAGGTCTCCTCGTCGCGCCAACTGGTCGAACTGGTCAACGACGGCGTGCCCGAGGTGACCACGCTGGTCCGCAACGCCGGCCGGCTGGCCGGCCAGGTGCTCACCCCGCTGGTGAACTTCTTCAACCCCGACGTACTCGTCCTCGGCGGCGGCCTCTCCGCGGCCGAGCCCTTCGTCGCCGCCGTACGCGGCGCGATCTACGAACGCTGCCTGCCACTGGCCACCCGCGACCTGGAGATCGCCACCGCTGTCACCGGTCGGGACGCGTGCATGCTGGGCGCGGGCGCCCTGGTCTTGGACGAGGTCCTGGCCAGCGAATGGGTGGACGACACCTTGTCCGCCCGCTGACCGGGCCGAGTCCTCGCGGTGGCGCCCGTGCCACCGCGCCCGGCGGCGAGATCCACCCCGACGTCGTCATGTGATGCCCACCCGGGACTCCGCTCCGAAGGCTCCCTTCACCTCCTAGGCGAGGGTGGTCGCGTCGACCTTGGCGGCCGGCCGTTCGCTCCGCGCCGGGTTGCTCGTCCGCTACACGGCCGGTGGCCGGCCGCTCCGGTCCCGGCGCGTGTGGTGCAGGGCAACGCGGTGCCCGCCCTCGCGTCGGCTGCCGTCGAGTCCTCGCGATCGGGCCCGGTGCGGACCGGTCGGGTCCTTCGGCCGCGTAGCGGACGTGCGTCCCGGCGGAGCGCCGGACGACCGCGGCTGCGGAGCAGACATGCGGTCGTCCACGGAGGCGCTTGTGCTCGCGCAGCCGCGGCACGCGAGCCCCGTGCGTCCATCCGCCGCGCGCCTACCAGCTCTCGTGGCGCCTGCCGCCCATCCCGACCCCTACGCCCATCCGCCGCCCCCGGCGGTGTCAGTTCTCAGGTCGGCCTTCATGATCGGCTGCGACACCCCGGGTGCATGCCGGTCGCGCGCCGGCGCCACGGCGCGATCGAGAGCGGCCCCGAGCGGTCGTGGTTCGACAGGAAGTGCGAACGACGGATCCGAACGTCGCACAAACGTATCATTCGATTACAGGTTGTGGTGTAAGTCGTGGGGCGGGGTAGCTATCGAGGTGCTCGACGGGCAACTTCGCGACGTCGGCGTCGATTGGGAGCGAACAATGATCCGCGTTCTCTTGGTGCACGACACGGAATTGATGCGATCGGCGCTGACCGCGCTGCTCGATCGCGAGGAGGACATCGAGGTGGAGGCCGATAGTTGGGACGGCGCACCGAATCGGGCCCGGTGCCAACGTCCGCACGTCTGCGTGGTGGATGTGGACTGTCCCGGGGCCGGGCAATTACCGCGACGCCCGGTCGATCCGGACTGTGCCCTGCTCGTCCTGGCCACCACCTCCCGGCCGGGCAGCCTCTGTCGCGCGGCCGAGGCCAAGGCCATGGGCTTCGTGGACAAGGACGCCCAGCCTCCGCAACTGCCGCGCGCGATCCGGCTGGTGGCCGCCGGCCGGCGCTACGTGGACGGGTCGCTCGCGCTCGACCTGCTGCGCGCCGCGAGTGCTCCGCTGACCCCACGCGAGATACGGGTGCTGACACTGGCCGCCGAGGGAGCGTCCGCTCCGGAGATAGCCCGCAATCTGCGGCTCAGTATCGGCACGGTGCGGAACTACATGTCCGCGATCACCCGCAAGACCGGAGCCCGCAACCGGATCGACGCCATCCGGATCTCGCAGGACGCCGGCTGGGTATAGACCGGCCCGGTCGGATCCGGGCGCACCCCAGCCCGGATCCAGACCCCCTGAGCGCCGCCGCCGCGCCCTGCCGCCCCCCGATGCCCGACTCAAATCCGCTCGGCGTGCCAGTCCCCGACCAGGTCCCGATACAGCGACGAGCGATCCAGGAGTTCCCGATGCGTCCCGCACACCGCGTGCACGCCGTCCAGGACCAGCACCCGGTCCGCCCGTCGGGCCGAACTGATCCGATGCGCGACCACGATCAGCGTCCCGGGCCGCTCCGCGAAGGCCCGTTCGGCGCGCCGTTCGGCGACCGGATCCAGGTGACACGTAGCCTCGTCCAACAACACCAGGGGCGCCGGTGACAGGTGTGCTCGGCCCAGGGCGATCAACTGGCGCTCGCCCTGCGACAACGACGCCGGCTCCACCGCCGCGTCGAGGCCGCCCAGCCGCTCGATCAGCGGCAACAGGCCCACGGCGTCCGCCGAGGCGGTCAGCGCCGATGCGGATGCGCCGTCCGGGCACAGATAGAGCAGGTTCTCCCGCACGCTGCCGGTGAACACGTACGCCTGCTGCGGGATGAGCACCCGCAGCCGGGACGGGTCGCCGCCGATCGGGCGGACCGGCCGGCCGGCCACGTGCACCTCGCCTCGGTCCGGTGCGAGCACACCCGCGACGATGGCAGCCAGCGTCGACTTGCCGATCCCGCTGGGGCCGACCACCACGAGGTGCTCACCGGGTTCGACGGTCAGGTCCAGATCGCGCAACACCGGCGCCGCGTTCGGGCCGTACGCGAACGTCACGCGGTGCACCCGCACGCGCGGTGGTTCGCCGGCCGCGCCCGGCACGCGTCGCGGCGCCGGCGCAACGACCGTCGGCCCGGCGGTGAGCCGATCCAGGACCACGAGCAGTCGGGTGCCGGCCGCGCCGAGCGCGTGCATCAACGTGTGCAGCGCCGGCAGCAGCGCCTGCGTGAGGTAGGTCAGCGCACCCAGCAACGCACCCGCGGTCAGGCCCCGGTCGAGCAGCCAGGGCGCGGTCACCAACAGCAGCAGGACCGGCAACTGTCCGGCCACCCCCAGCGCGATCGCCCGCGCGCCCGCCCACCGGGCCAACGACCGCGCCGCGCGCGCCTCGGCGTCGATCAGCTCGTGCGTACGTGCCGCGACCGAGTCGCGTGCGCCGCCCGCCAGTATGTCGCGCAGGCCCGTCGCGACCATCCCGAGTTGGGTGGACAGCGCCTCGTCGGCGTCCAGGAAGGCACGCTGACGGGCGGCCATCGGTGCCAAGGTGGCCAGGAAGAGAGCCAGTCCCAGCACCAGCGGTGGCACCACCACGACCAGCAACTCCGGTGCCAGCGCTGCCATCCCGACGAGGGCGCCGAGCGCCGTGAAGACGAAGGAACGGGCCACCAGGACCAGTCCGGCGAAGCTGTCCCGGGCGATCTCGCTCTGATTGGTCAGGCGGGAGACCACCGCGCTGTCCGCCGCGCGCGCCGGCGCGTCGATCGCCTCGGTCAATGCGCCGACCGTCACCCGTCGGACCAGCCCGTCGCGCAGCGGCTCGACCAGATCGGCCAGGGCTCGAAAGAGCCCACCCGTGGCCGACCCGCCGAAGACGATCGCCACCGCCGCAACGGCCAGCCAGGCCACGCCGATTCCGGCGTGCCCGGCCAGAAAGCCGTGATCGAGGGCCATCGCCACGCCGTAGCCGCCGAGGAACGTCTGCGTCGACTCCAGCAGCGACCAGCCCGCGAGCCGGACCAGCACCCACCTGCGCCGTGCCAGGAAACGCCGGGCCAGCACCGGCACGCGGGATCGACCGGCCCTCACGGCTCCTCCCCCGCGGAGTCCGGCGCGGCCCCGGCAGCCGATCCACCGACGCCCGGATCCGCGAACCCCGCCCGGCCGCGCGGACCTTCCCAGGCCCCCCGCACATCGCCCGGATCCGCGAACACCGCCCGGTAGCCCGGGTCTTCCCACAGCGCCTCGTGCGTGCCGAGCGCACGCACCCGGCCGTCCTCCAGCCACACGACCCGGTCGGCCCGCGCCGCCGAGGAGGCTCGATGGGCGATCAGCAGTCGGGTGCCCGCGCGGACGTCCCGGACCAGCGCCCGCCCGACCCGCAACTCGGTGACGCTGTCCAGGCTCGACGTGGCGTCGTCCAACACGAGCAACCGGCCGGCATGCGCGAACGCCCGAGCCAGGCCCAGGCGTTGCAGCTCGCCCCCGGAAAGCGGCGCGGTGCCCAGCGGCGCCGCATAGCCCTTCGGCAGGAGCCGGATGAAGCTGTCGGCGCCGGCTGCCTCGGCGGCGAATTCGATCTCACCAGGGGAGGAGGCGTAGGGGCCGAAGGCGATCGCCTCGGCGATCGTGTCGCCGAACAGGGCCGGCCGCTCGAAGGCGTACCCGACCTCCCGACGCAGCCGCTCCGGGTCGATCTCGGCCAGCGGTACACCGTCCAACAGCACCGCGCCCGCATCCACGTCGGTGAGGCGCCCGGCGACCGCGGCGAGGGTGGATTTGCCCGCGCCGGAGTGCCCCACCACGGCCATGGTGGTGCCGCCCGGCACGATCAGGTCCACGTCGCGCAGCACCGGCGTGCCGTTGCGGACGACGGTGACCCCGCGCAGTTCGAGCCGGCCCGGGCCGCTCGCCGAAAGCGGGTCGGCGCCCGAACACATCGGGGACACGGCGAGCAACTCGGCGGTGCGGCGGGCGGCGGCGCGGCTGCGTACCAGGGCGTTGAGTTGCCCGACGGCGGCGCCCAGGCCGGCGGCCAGCACGGCGTAGCGCGAGGCGGCGAGCAATTCGCCGACGGTCAGGTTGCCGTGGGTCAGTCGTACTCCGCCGACGGCCAGCACGGCCGTGGTCAGCAGCGGTACCAGGATTCCTGCGCCGGCCATGGCCCGTCCGTAGACGTGCCACATCCGCCTGCCCTGGTTGCCCAGTTCGGGTAACGGCGCCAGGATCCGGTCGAGTTCGCGTGCCGAGCTGCCGGCGGCGGCGATCGTGCGCGCGCCGCTCAACGCCTCGACGAGCCGGCCGGCGATGTCCGCCTGAACGCGCTGATAGCGGGTCACGCTGTCCGAGGAGTCGCGGACGAAGGCGCGCAGCAGCCAGGCCAGCAGCGGTACACCCGCCAGGAACACCGCGAACAGCCGGATGTCGATCAACGCGAGTGCGGTCAGGCCGCCGAGCGGTACGAAGAGCGTGGCCACGCCGTTTGCGACGGTGAGGGGAGCGGTGCTCGCTTCGGCGACGTTGCCGGTGAGCCGGGTGACCAGGTCGCCGGGGGTGCAGCGCTCGGCGGCGCGGTGCGGGGCGAGCGACAATACGTGGTCGATGCCGAGCCGGCGCAGCCAGGCGGCGGTCCGGGCGGTGACGATCCCCCCCAAAAGCGCCTCCGACGCGTCGAAGACGACCTCGGCGACGATCAGGATCGCGCACAGGGTGACCGCGCGGCGCGCTCCGGCGTCGTCGTCGAGGAGCAGGTCGAGCGCGTGGCCGAGGACGGCGGGCAGCGCGATCGCGACAGCCGCGGAGCCGGCGCTGCAGCCGAACACGGCTGCGGTGCGCCCCGCGCTGTGCCGGACGGCGCCGACCAGGAGCCGACCGCTTCCGTCGGTGGGCGCTTGTTCGGCGCGGTCGGCGGTCCGGCGCGTGGCGGCCATGTGCTGCGATTCCTCGCCTCCGGGTACGGGGTCGGCTCTGGGGTCCGCTCTGAGGGCGTACTTTCGAGAGCAGCGGTCCCGGGCGGAATGCCGCCGCCCGGGACCGCGTGGAACTCGTCACTTCGGGGAGGTCATCCCCGGGAGTGGGTGGGTCAGTTGCAGGTGACCAGGCTCAGGCTGCTGTTGCCGCACAGGAGCAGGCTGGCCCGGCTACCGCCACCGCCGAACTCGGGGGCCTCGTCGGTCTCCAGCGCCTGCAGGTCGAGAAGTGCCATGATGATCGTTCCTCTCGGTAGTGGTGCTCGATCGTTCGCAATTGTGCGCCGGCCCCGAAACGCCGGGCCGGTCTTGCTTCGATCCCCGTGAAGGAATCGGCTTCAGGGCCGCGGAGGCGGCGGGAGGAAGGGCAGTTGCACGGGTCGGTCGTGCAGGGCGCTGCCCAACGCGAGCAGGCAACCGGCGGTGCCGGTGCTCAGGTCCATCGACAGGCGCATCATCTGCTCACCGGCGAAAGCCAGTTGGCCCCGGTAGGGAACGGCGCCCCAGGACAGCGACTCGATCTGCCGACGGATGTCGTCCGGTTCGGTGCCGGGTCCGCCGGTGCTGGTGCGGCTCAGGTGCAGCACCATGCCCGCGGCACCGCGGAACAAGCCGGGCTGGGCGTAGAATTTGGCCTGCGCGGCGCGGACGATCTCGATGCGGGCCCGCTCGAACTCGGCGTCGGGGCCGTGCGCGAGGTAGTCGTCGAGGACCATCCCGATGCCCACGCTGCCCGCGCCCAGGTAGGGCATCGTGCGGTTACCCTCGTCGACCTGGAGGGTGCCGCCGACCGCGACCACACAGCGGGCCAGGTCGGCCCGCAGCGCTTCGGCGGCTGCGTCCAACAGGCCCACGTCGCCCGACCGTTCGTACAGTCGCAGGTAGAGCAGCGCGCTGCCGGTGGCGCCGTGCAGCAACCCGGCCCGGGCCGGTGCGGGGCCCGTGCGGGCACGGTCGGCGAGCTGCTCGGCGCAGGCCGACGCGTGGGTGTGCAGGCCGTGTTCCCCGGTGGAGGAGGCCAGCGCGTCCAGGGCCAGGCCGAGGCCGGCGAGTCCGCTGTGCAGGTCGGATCCCAGCGTGCGCCGGTCCTGCGCGAGGATCGTGTCGACCAGGTCCAGGGCCCGTTCCCGGTGGCCGAGTCGGTCCAGCGTCCAGGCGACGCCGGACAGGCCGTCGTAAAAGCCGATCGGGTTGCCGGAGGGCAGGTTCTCGGTGCTGCGCAGCAGCCATTCCTCGGCTGCCGGGAGCGGCTCGGCACCGGTCTCGGCCAGCGCGTACAGCACGCCGGCCGCACCGTATCCGAAGTTCGCGCCTCCGCCGGGCACGGCGAACTGGGCGATGTCACCCGGGAAACAGCGGTCCTCACGGTCCGCGGTGGCGGACGCGTGGATCGCGCGGGCCATCGAGTCGCGGCTGTTCGGCCAGTCGTCGAGGTCTACCGGGAGGTACGCGTGCGTCGGCCCTGGCCGACTCGGTGCCGGCGCGGTGGCCTCCGGGACTTCCTGCCGGTGGTACCCGCGCAGGATCTCCTCGACTGCCGCGTCCAGCCAACCTGCCGGGATCGGGAACTGCTCGGCGGCGATGTGGGCAAGGTGCCGCGCCTTGTTCCGATCCAGCGTGAAGAGGCTGGTCAGCGGCAGAAACAGGGCGATCCGCAGGCAGGCGAGGGCGTAGCGGTCCACGTCGGTGCCGCGCCGGTCGCGCGGGGCGACGAAGCCGGGATTGGCGACCACCTGTCGCGCGCTCTCGTCATCGACGGCGGCGGCCTCGAAGTCGAGCAGCGTAACCGCGCTCTCGTCCTCGGACATCATGATGTTGAACAGGTGCAGGTCGTTGAAGATCACGCCGCGGGCATGGATTTGCGCGATCGCGTTCTCCACGAGTGTGTACACGCGCATTGCCCACTGGGTGTACTCGGCCAGGCGCTCGGCCGAGGGGTCCGTCTCGATCAGCGGATGCCGGTGGGCGAAGAATGTGTTCAGCGGGCTGCCCTGGACGAACTCAAGTACCAGGAACCGGTGTTCGCCGAGGCTGAACCAGTCGTGCACCTCGGGTGTGCAGGCGAGCCCGCTCAGCCGGCGCAGCGCGTCGCGCTCGCGCTCCAGGCGGGTGACCGCGTCCGCGCCGTCCGCGGCGAGCCCGGCGTGCGGGCGGGCCTCTTTGAGGACGACCTGCTCGTCGGTGCGCAGATCCCGGCCGATGTAGACGCCGCCGCCGTTGGAGAAGTGCAGCGCGCGCTCGATCTTGTACGGGAGTTCGCCGACGGTGGTCGCGGAGCGGGCGGCCAGGTGCGGGCCCAGGAAGGCGGGCAGGTCGAGCCACGGCGGTAGCCGGAAGGTGGGCTCGCGGCGGTCGGGGACCAGCGTGCCGGTGTCGTCCTCGATCGCGGGACACAGTTCGCCGCGCTCGTCGTGGCAGTTGCGTTCGGTGAAGCTGCCGTACCGCAGGTAGACCGGTCCCTCGCCCCAGCGCAGGTCGCTGAGGATGTACGGGCCGGGCTCGCCGGCCAACAGTGCGGCCAGGTCCGTCGCGATGCTCCGACACTGCCCGTCGTCGGTGGGGTAGACGGTGACGAACTTCCCGCTCCCGGCTCGTTCGGCGTACTTGGCGTTGCGGGTGTGCAGCAGGTACGGGCTCGGCATGCACTTGAAGGCGATGCCGCGCGGGACGCAGTAGTCCCAGACGGCGGCGAGCACCTTCTCGGCGTTTCCCAGGCACGCGGAGACGTGGATCTTCCATCCCTGGGCGGGCAGCGGGCACTCGACCGGTCGGAAGGCGAGCCAGTCGCCGGAGCTGTGCCGCCGCCAGCCGTCCGGGAGTTCGCGGCGCGTGGTCCGGTAGGACGCCGCCGGACCGCTCTCGTCCGTGCGGAGTCGGTGCGGCGCGTCGTAGAACGTTCGATCGGCGTCGCAGTAGACCGCGTACCCCTTGTTCATCGCACTCCTATTCCCGTTGGCCGGGTGCCGTTGGGAACATTGCCGGCGAAGCGGAGCGGCCGGCAGTCGCAATCATCACGAAACCGCCATGAGGAACGCACGGGTCCGCACGTGAGGAACTCACGGGTGCGACGGCCGCGTCGCAGGTCGGCGCACGGGTGTGCCCGTCGGCGCGGCATGTCGCAGGGCCCGGACGACCCCCACGCTCAGCGGTCGTGTCGGCGATCGACCGGCGGGGCGTTGATCGTGGCGGGAGCGTGCGGGCAGCCCGGGGCAACTCGCGTGCACAGGCGGCGTGTCGCCGATTCGCGGGCGGGGCGCGACGGTGGTGGGAGCGTGCGGGCCTTGCGCAACTCCGTGCTCAGTGGTCGTGTTGCCGTTCGGCGGCGCGCGGCGGGGGCTTGCGGTGCTCAGTGAGCCGTGACGGTGAAGCGGACCGGAGTGCCGGGGATCGCCTGGGCGGCGTGGGCGAGGTGTTCCTCGGGGACCACGCCGATCACCGGGTAGCCGCCGGTGACCGGGTGGTCGGCCAGGAAGAGCACCGGGCGGCCGTCCGGGGGCACCTGCACCGCACCCAACACCATGCCCTCGCTAGGTAGTTCGCCCGTTCGCGCCCAGCTCAGCGCGGGCCCCTCGGTGCGCAGTCCGATCCGATTGCTCGCCGAGGCCACCGTGTAGCGCGCGGCGCCGAGCGAGGCCGGGGTGTCGGGGGTGAACCAGTCCTGGCGCGGGCCGAGGACCAACGGCAGCACGAGTTCGGTGGGTGGTCCCGGCCGACGGGACACGTCCGCGTCCGGCGGGGTGGGGCCGGTCGGCTCACCCAGCGCGAGCACGTCACGGTCGGCCAGCGGCGCCGGCCCCAGCCCGGAGAGCAGGTCCGTGGACCGGCTGCCCAGGACCGGCTCGACCGCCACGCCGCCGGAGAAGGCCAGGTAGCCGCGCAGGCCGGCGGTGGCCGGGCCGACGTCGAGCACGGCGCCGGCCGGGATCCGGATCGCCGCGCCCCACGCCACCGGGCGGCCCTGTACCCGGACCGCGCAGGGTGCGCCGACCACTGCGGCCACGGTGGTCGCGCGCACCCGCACGGCGGTGCCGGTCAGAGTGGTCTCCAGGGTCGCCGCGTCGGGCGGATTGCCGACCAGGCGATTGGCCAGCCGGTGCGCGGGTTGGTCCAGCGCGCCGGAGCGGGGCACGCCCAAGTGCGCGAACCCGGCTCGGCCCAGGTCCTGCACGGTGGTCAGGGCGCCGGCCCGGACCACCTCGACCGCGCGCGTGTTCATCGGCCCTCCTGCACGAAGTGCACCCGCACGCCCGGTGCGAACAAGGCCGCGGGCTCTCGGGCGGCGTCCCACAACACCGCGTCGGTGCTGCCGACCAGCTGCCAACCGCCGGGCGAGGAGCGCGGGTACACGCCCGCGTATTCGCCGGCCAGTCCCAGCGAGCCCACCGGCACGGCGGTACGCGGGGTGGCCCGGCGGGCCAGGTGGTAGCGCGCGGGCAGGCCGGTGAGGTAGCCGAATCCGGGTGCGAAGCCGCAGAAGGCGACCCGGAAGGCGACCCCGCCGATGATCTCGGGGACGCGCTCGACCGGCACCTGCCACAGGCCGGCCACCTCGGCCAGATCCGGCCCGTCGTAGCGGACCGCGATCTCGATCCGCTCGCCCGCCTCGGCGGACAGCGGCGGGATGCGCCAACGGGGGACGTCGGCGGCCAGCGCGGCGGGATCCGCGAGCCCGTCCAGCAGCACGGTGCGGGCGGCCGGGACGATCTCGCGAACCGTCGGCAGGGTTCCCGCGGCGCGTCGGCGCAGCAGTTCGGCGTGTAGAGCCTCGGCCCGGTCGGCGTTGTCCACCTCCAGGAGCAGCGCGTGTCGGCCCACCGGCAGGGCCCTCACGCGAACGGCTCCAGGGACACGTCGGCGGCCAGCAGCGCGCGGCGGATCCGCAGCGCCAGCTCGGCCGCGCCCGGGGTGTCGCCGTGCAGACACAGTGACCGGGCAGAGACGGCGACCCGCTCTCCCGTGATGGCGACGACGGCGCCCTCACGGGCCATCGTCAGCGAGCGGGACACGACCCGGTCGCCGTCCTCGACGACGGCTCCGGGCTCCCCGCGCGGCACCAGGGTGCCCTGCGCGGTGTACGCGCGGTCCGCGAACGCCTCGCGTACGCAAGGCAGTCCGGCGGACTCGGCGGCTTCGAGCAGGCGCGAGCCGGGCAGCCCCAGGATCGGCAGCGCATCGTCGGCCAGGAGCACGCCGGCGACCACCGCGCCGGCCTGGTCCACGTCCCACACCGTGCGGTTGTACAGCGCGCCGTGCGGCTTGACATAGGCCACCCGGGCGCCGGCGGCCCGCGCGAAGACCCCCAACGCACCGATCTGGTACGCGATTTCGGCGGCCAGCTCGGCGGCGGGCACGTCCATCGCGCGGCGGCCGAAGCCGGCCAGGTCGCGGTAGGAGACCTGCGCGCCGATCCGCACGTCGCGCTCGGCGGCCAGATCGCAGACCCGACGCATCGTGGCCGGATCCCCGGCGTGGAATCCGCACGCGACGTTGGCACTGGTCACCACGGACAGCAGCGCCTCGTCGTCGGTCAGCGTCCAGCGGCCGAAGCCCTCGCCCAGGTCGGCGTTGAGGTCGATCACGGTGGTGTTCATGCGCCGTCCATGCGCATCGCGGTGCAGATCATCTCGCACGCGTCGTCCAGGTAGCGCTCCAGCACCAGCGCCGCGCCGGCGGTGTCGCCGGCCGCGATCAGGTCGACGATCCGCCGGTTGCGACGCAGGAACGGTTCGTGCAGCGCGCGGGCCGAGGGCATGGCCAGGAAGGCCAGCCGCAGCTCGGCGATCAGCCGGGTCATGTACTCGTCCAGGCGCGGGCTGCCCGCCAGGGCGACCAGGGCGCGGTGGAAGCGCAGGTCGGCGGTGCCGACCTCGGGCCAGTCGCCGGCACCGGCCGCCGCCTCGCCGCCGGTGACCGCCGCGTGCAGTGCGGCGAGGCGCTCGGGGGTGGCCGTGGCGGCGGCCCGCAGGCCGGTGTCCTCCAGGGCCCGGCGGACCGCGTAGATGTCGGTGACGTCGTCGGGGTCGAGCATGCGGACGAAGACGCCGCGATTCATCTCGTGCACGACCAGGCGACCGTCGACCAGCGTGCGGAACGCCTCGCGCAGCGTGTTGCGGGAGACACCGAGGGCGGCGCCCAGGGCCTGTTCGGAGAGTCTGGTGCCGGGCGGCAGCGCGCCGTCGGCGATGCGATCCCGCAGCACCTCGGCTACGCGCTGTGCGGTGCCCGAGCGTCCGAGCAGGTCGCGATCGGCGGCAAGGCGTCCGAGCGTGTCGTCGGCAGAAGGCCGGGCGAGGTCGACGTCTTGGCCCATGTGGGGTCCCCCAGAGTGCGACGAGCGGTGCGGGAGGAGTGGATCATGTTGCCGCACCGTTCACAAGGTCTTGTGGGATTGTTCAACAATAGCTTAGCCTCCTCGGCACCTCCTCGTCCCCCTGTTCGAGGACCCGAGCGTGGAAGGCTGCGCAATGATTGTGCTCCTCGGCGTCCTGCTGGTGATCGTAGGGTTCGCCACTCGACGCAACCCCCTGCTGGTGGTCGGTGTCTCCGGCGTGGCCACAGGCCTGCTCGGTGACCTGTCACCACGCGAAGTGCTCGCCGCCTTCGGCAACGGCTTCGCCTCCAGCCGAGGCGTGACGATCTTCGCGATCACCCTGCCGGTGATCGGGCTCCTGGAACGCAACGGTCTTCAGGAGCAGGCCCGGACCCTGATCGCGCGGTTCGCCAAGCTCACCACCGGGCGCTTCCTGGTGTTGTACCTGGGCCTGCGTCAACTCACCGCCGCCGTCGGCCTGGTCAGCCTGGGCGGACCGGCCCAGACGGTACGCCCGCTGGTGGTCCCGATGGCCGAGGGCGCCGCCGAGCGCAGCCACGGGCTGCTCCCGGACAAGACCCGGGAGAAGATTCGTTCGCATGCCGCAGGCGCCGACAACGTCGGCCTGTTCTTCGGCGAGGACTGCTTCCTGGCGGTCGGCTCGATCCTGCTGATCACCGGCTTCGTGAACACCACGTACCACCAGCACATCGAGCCGCTGCACGTGGCGCTGTGGGCGATTCCCACCGCCGTCTTCGCGTTCCTCATCCACGGGGGCCGACTGCTGCGCCTGGACCGCACGTTGGCCCGCGAGTTCGCGGCGGTCGCCGCCGCCGGGCCGGTCGCCGAAGCCGCCGCCGCATCCGCCGTCGCGGGTCCCGCCGCCGGCGCCGTTGCCGTTGCCGAGGGGAAGCTCAAGTGATCAAGGTCGAGTGGTTCTTCTGGCTCGTCGGCGCCGTCTTCCTGGTGATGGCCGCGCAGATGCTCGTGGACCGCAGCAATCCCAAGCGGTTCGGCAGTGCCGCGTTCTGGGGCCTGCTCGGCACGGGATTCATCTACAGTACCCGCGTCGTGGAGAAGACCTCCCCGGCCGAACCGCTGGGCGTGGCCGTGTTGGTGATGGTGTGTCTGGCCGGCTTCGGCTTCACCGGCAAGGGCACCGTGCACAGCACCGATCGTGAGCAGCGGGTCGCCATCGCCGCCCGACTCGGCAGCCGCCTCTTCATTCCGGCACTGACCATCCCGGCGGTGGCGATGGTGTGCGCGGTGATCGTCAAGAAGTGGCACATCGGCTCCGAACCGGTCCTGCAAAAGGGCAGCGAGACCCTCCTGGGTCTGGGCATCGGCGCGATCGTCGCGCTCGTGGTCGGCATGCTCGTGGTCCGCGAGAAGCGGGTGAGCGTGCCGATCCACGAGGGCCGCTCGATGCTGGAGGCGATGGGCTGGGCCCTGCTGCTGCCGCAACTGCTGGCCACGCTCGGCTCGATCTTCCAGGTGTCCGGGGTCGGCAAGCAGGTCGGCGTGATCACCTCGAAGGTGCTGCCGGACGGCAAGATCTACGTCGCGGTGATCGTGTACTGCCTGGGCATGTTCCTGTTCACCATGATCATGGGCAACGCCTTCGCCGCGTTCCCGGTGATGACCGCGGCGATCGGCTGGCCGGTGTTGGTGGTCGAGGGCGGCGGCGACCCGGCGGTGGTGCTCGCGCTGGGCATGCTCGCGGGCTTCTGCGGCACGCTGTGCACCCCGATGGCGGCCAACTTCAACATCGTGCCCGCGGCGCTGTTGGGGCTCAAGGACCAGTACGGGCCGATCAAGGCGCAACTGCCCACCGCGGGCGCGCTGCTCGTGGTCAACATCGGCATCATGTCGGCCTTCGCCTTCTGAGCCCGCGTTCGCCCCGCCCCTTCCCCATCACCCGGCCGTCCCAGGAGAACAACAACCATGACCCGCGTACTCGTCACCGGATTCGACACCTTCGCCGGCGAGGCCACCAACCCATCGTGGGAGGCCGTTCGTTTGCTCGCGGACGCGCCCGAACCGGGCCTTGCGGTGACGGCGGTCAAGCTCTCCTGCGTGTACGGGGTCGCACTGGAGGAACTGCGGGCGGCCGTCGAGCGGGTCGATCCCGATCTGGTGCTGTGTGTGGGCCAGGCCGGCGGCCGGCCGGACGTGACCGTGGAGCGGGTCGCCATCAACATCGACGACGCCCGGATCCCGGACAACGCCGGCCGGCAGCCGATCGACACACCGATCGTCGAGGCGGGCCCCGCCGCGTACTTCGCCACGCTGCCTGCCAAGGCGTGTGTCGCGGCGGCCCGCGCGGCCGGCGTGCCCGCATCGGTGTCCCAGACGGCCGGCACCTTCGTCTGCAACCACGTCTTCTACGGCCTGATGCACCTGCTCGCCACCGAACGCCCCACCACCCGCGGCGGCTTCGTGCACGTTCCGTTCTCCTGCGACCAGGTCACCGACCGGGTGGCCCCCTCGCTCCCGCTGCCCACGATCGCCGCCGGCCTGCGCGCGATCATGACCACGGCCGCCACCCGCACCGACGACATCACCGCTTCGGGCGGCGCCACCCACTGAGAACCGCGCCGGCTCGGACCGTTCAGTCGTCCGCCGCCGACCAGAACATGCCGACCTCGTCATCGGAGACGACCACGAGTGCGATACAGCCCGCGCCCAGGCCGACCAGGTTGTTGGAGCACTGGACGAAGTCGTGATCGCGCGCCGCGAGCGGGGTGGGACTGTCGTTGACGTAGTACCGGGCACGGCGACCGAAGCGGTCGAGCAACGTCTCCGCGGCCCGGATCGCCCGCTCGTCCTCGCGGGTTTCCATATCCCAACACGACGTCCTGAGGCATTGTGCCGCCGCCATCCAACCCACCTCGTCGAGTTGGGGCAGGAGAGTGTGGCCCTCGGTCACGCCGAACTCGATCCAATCGACGGCCATGTTCGCCCACCCGCGAGGATCCGAGTCGTACTCCGTGGCCGCGTACCAACCGTCCGGCCCGGCCTCGTGCCGACGCCGTTCGAACCGCTCCACGTTGTGACGCCGCATCATCTCCGCGGCGACGCGAGCCCAGGCCCGATTGTCGGGAACATCGGCGATGTGGAATGGGTACGTTTCCGGAAGGTTCAACGCGTACGCGCGCCACGGACTCGGTCGCGGTCCCCGCGGTGCGACGCGGACCACCTTGAGGTGATCGCGGAGTTCATCCAACGCGGCGGCCCAGGCCGCCGCCTCCGGCGTCGATGTCGTGCTCATGAACCCGGAACGACCGTTACACGACGCTCGTTCCCACCGGCGCCCCCTCGGCGGGCACTTGCGCCGGCGAGGCGCGCCACCAGCGCCCCACCGACGCCCCGCCGGTTCGCCGATGGACCCGGTCGCCTGCGGCTATCGGCCGGGTCGCGAACAGTCCGAGACCCTCGATCAGGGAGGCGCGGACCACCACGTGCGGGGTGAGCCGACACGTGGATGGATATTGGTGGGTGGTCATCTCGCTCGCTTTCGACGGGTGACTGCTCGGTGGGTGCGGGTCGACGGTCCCCGCCGCGCATCCCGCTCCCGGATGCGGCCGTACCCGCCGCCGGCGGGTGGCTGTCGGGGCGGGGGAGGTCAGGCGGCCACACCTGCGGCGACGGCCGGCTGGTCGGTGTTCGTCGTGGGGGCGTTCGCCGCGAGCGCCTCCGCCGTCGGTGCGTCCGACTTCGGGTCGCGGATCAGGATCAGCGCGAGTGCGGCGGCGGCCAGGACGCATGCGGCGCCGGCCCAGAATCCGGCCGACATCGCGCTGGTGAATGCCTCGCGGGCGGTCTCGGCCAGGGCGTGCTCGCCGGAGGCGTCGGCCAAGGCGAGCGCGTCGGAGATCGACTGCCTGGCCTGCTCGGGTGCCGAGTCGGGCATCGCGCCGGTGTAGGTGCCGGAGAGGATGCTGCCCAGTACGGCCACGCCGAGCGCGGCACCCGCCTGCTGCACGGTGTCGTTGAGCGCCGAGCCGGCGCCGGCGTGCTCGGCGGGCACCGCGCCCATCAGGGCTCCGGTCGCCGCCGGCATCGCCAATCCGCCGCCCATGCCGATCAGCACCATGGCCGTGGACAACATCCCGAATCCGGCGTCCGAGGGCAGGCTCGCCAGCGCGCCGAACCCAGCCGCGATGACCACCAGGCCGACGGCGGTCATCGGCCGGTTGCCGATCCGGTTGCCGAGCGTGGCGCCGATGCCGTTGAACGCCAGCGAGGCGACCGCCAGCGGGGCGAAGGCCAGGCCGGTCTTGCTGGGCGAGTAACCGAGCACGAACTGGAGGTACTGGGTCAGGATCAGCATCAGGCCGCCGTTGGCGAAGGTCAGCAGGACGAGCGAGAAGCCGGCGCCGGTGAAGACGCGGTTGCGGAACAGGGCGAGCGGGATCATCGGGTGCGGCGTACGGGTCTCCCAGATGCCGAACGCCACCAGGCAGACCACGGCCGACCCCAGCGAGAGCTGCGTGCTCGGGTGCGTGAGGCCCTGCTTCGCGGATTCGATGATGGTCCACACCAGCGCCGTCATGCCGACCATCGACAGCAGCATGCCCACCACGTCGGTCCGGCGCGCCGGACCCTTGGACTCGGGCATCAGCACGATCGCGGCGACGATCGCGACGAGCGCGATCGGCACGTTCATCAGGAAGATCGCGCCCCACCAGAAGTGCGCGATCAGCACCCCGCCGACCACCGGACCGCCGACCAGGCCGACCATGGCCACCGCGCTCCACGCGGTGATCGCTTTGCGTCGCTCCTCGTCGTCGAAGACGGTGATCAGGATGGACAACGTGCTCGGCATGATCAACGCACCGCCGACGCCCATCAGGACCCGGCCGGCGATCAGTTGCCCGGGATCGGCGGCGAAGGTGGCCGCGAGTGAGGCGATGCCGAAGATCGCCAATCCGATGATCATGACCCGCCTTCGACCGAACCGGTCGGACAGGCTGCCTGCGGTGAGCAGCAGGCCGGCGAAGACCAGCACGTAGGACTCGATGATCCATTGGATCTCCTGGGCGTTCGCCCCCAAGTCCTCGGCGATCGGCGGGATCGACACGGTGAGCACCATGTTGTCCACGACCAGGACCAGCGTGCTCAGGCACAACACGATCAGGATGAGCCAGCGGCGCGGGTTGCGGTTTTCCATGGTGGGCCCCCAGATGTCGGTACTGCTTCGATGTTGCGTACGCCGTGCTCTTCTTGCGAACACTGTACGCATGAAAGAACGATGTGCGCAATGCGCGAACACAGTGCGCATACGCCTTCGCGTGTCGGGTGTACGCAGAATGCGCACGGTGTGCGCTAGCGTCGGGCGCAGAGCACGAGAGCAGTCGTGCCGGCGGATGAGAAGTAGCGAGGGGCCGTATGTCAGGCGATCAGAAGTCGATCGATTCCGTGTGGACCCGCCCGCGGCGGCAGCGGGAGCAGCTGAGTCGGGAACAGATCGTGGCCGAGGCCGTGCGGCTGTTGGACGAGGAGGGCTTGGAGGCGCTGAGCATGCGGCGCCTGGGCACCCGCCTGAATGCGGGGGCCACGTCGCTGTATCGGCATGTGGCCAACAAGGACGAGCTGATCGAGTTGGTCGTGGACGAGGTCTACGGCGAACTGGACGTGCCGGACGTGAGCGATCCGGCGAACTGGCGCTCGGCGGCCGGCCGGTGCGCGTACAGCCTGCGGGCGATGGTGCTGCGGCATCCCTGGGTCGCCTCGCTGCTCGGCCAGGTGGGCCTGGCCTACCTCGGGCCGAACGTGCTGCGGCTGTCCGAGCGCATGCTGGCCATGCTCGACACCGCCGGGTTCCCCGCGGCGGAGACCCATCGGGCGATGAGTACGGTGCTGGCGTACGTGATCGGGATGGCCACCGCCGAGGCCGCCTACATGTCGATGCTCGTGCGCAGCGGTCGAACCGAGCAGGAGTGGATGGCGAGCCTGCAGTCGAGCACCGAACAGGTCATGGCGGAGCATCCGCGGCTACTCGAGGGGCAGCAGGCCCATCGCAACCGGGATCCGGAGCAGGCCCGCGACGAGAGCTTCGACTACGGCCTCCAGCGGGTGCTGGACGGCTTGGCGGTGCGGTTGGGCTAGTGCCGGCCGGTGCGCCCGGTGGCGGCTCCGCCCTATCCCGCCGGTTCGCGCGCCGTGATCAGGATGTCTGGGGCGTCTCCTCGCGACCGTCGTGCGGCCCGGGTACGGGTGGCGGTGACGGCGAGGTCCCGGCGGTGGATGCCGGCCGACGTTTGGATCGCGCGGTCTTCTCGCGTATCGCCTCGGCGCGCAACCGCCGCTCGTGTCGACGGGTCGTCACCACCACCACGACCACCACCGACAGTGCGCCCGCCGCGTGGGCGAGCGCCAACATCATCCGCCCGTGTACGAAGCCCATTTCCAGCTCGATCTGCCGGTCGGTCGGGCCGTCCCATGGTTCGCCCATGATGCCCAGCAGCCGGCTCATCGTGGTCACCCCGAGCACCACCACGGCCGCCGCGGCCACCGGTAGAGGGCGGATCGCGGTGAGCCGGGCCTCCCGCGTCCAACGCGCCGGACTGCGCGAACCGCCGAATCCTTCCGATGGCCCGTACCAGGACTTGCGGTTCCGGGACACCAGGACGGCCCACCACACGAAGAGGACGACCATCGCCACGCTCGTGACCAAGAGCACCGTCACCGCCACGCCGGTGGCGCCGTTCCCACGTGGTGCGAGCTGCGCGGTCGCCCGCAGGGCTTCCCGCTCGGCCGGTTGGTCGATCCGCGACGCCAGGTCGGTGCGCCAGTTCCGGTACACGAAATAGGCGAACAGGTCTGCGACGACCATCGCCGTCGACGACGCGGCCGCCGCGACACCGACGCGCCGCATCGAGGCCGGCCGCAGGGGAGGCGGTGGGAGAGGTTGTACCCAAACCATCAACGGCGGCGCATCGCCGGATCGATCGGACACGGCCGGTCCCCCCGTTCGGGAAATGCTTCGTACCCCAAGGATCGTGACGCGGCATCAGGTCGACCAGACCGCCGGCCGCTTCGTACGCGAACCGTCACCATCCCGCGACGCGCCTCGTCCGCGAACCGGACAAGCGCTTCGGCACGTCCGACGCCGGTGCGCGAAGCGCTGCTCAAAGCCGGGCCGACTCGGGCCTGCTGCGGATCGAACGCGACCATGGAGCACGAGTGTTGGCCTGGCCGGCCCGGTCCACCGGATATCTGCCGGCCGGTCCGTTCGTGCGGATGCGATCATGCGCTCGAAGGCTGCCGAAGGCCGCCGAGGGTGCCGCGGCTCGGGCACCGCCCGGTTGGACGACGAGAGGGGCGGAGGTCTTCCGTGACGATCCACTTCTACGGGGCCGACGAGGTGCCGTACGGCTGCTTCTCCAACTTCGCGCCGCACGGCTTCACCGTCGAGGAGGTGTCCTGGCCGACTTCGGAACACTTCTTCCAAGCCCACAAGTTCGCCGGCACCCCGCACGCCGAGCGCATCCGTCGCGCGCCCACGGCGCTGCGCGCGGCGGAACTGGGCCGGCTGCGGAGCGTGCCGCTGCGCCGGGACTGGGAGCGGGTCAAGGACGAGGTGATGCGGCGCGGCGTGTACGAGAAGTTCCGGCAGAATCCGCAGATTCGTACGATCCTGCTCGGGACCGGGACGCAGCCGCTGGTGGAGGACACCACGACCGACCACTACTGGGGCCGCGGCAGCACCGGCACCGGGCGAAACATGCTCGGCCGGATCCTGGTCCGCACCAGGACCCGGCTCGCGGCCGAGGCCGAGGCCGAGGGCTGAGTGCCCCGACCCCGGCCTCGGCCGTATCGCGCGTGGGTCAGTTGCCCCCGTGCGAGCCATTGACGTCGACGAAGATCGGGTTGCTGTAGAACCAGATGTCGCGCCACGGGTCGCCGTCGTTGTTCGGGTGCTGGATCGGGCCGGCCGGGTCGACGCCGGCGCCGAACGGGCCCACGCCGTGCCGGTTTCCGTCGCTGCCCCGCAGGCGGACGTAGTACGGCTTGTTCCGGCGCGGCAGTTGCACCTTCAGGGTGTAGGTGCCGGTGCGGCCGGACACGTCGATGCGCTTGCTCACGCGCGTGTCCGGAGCCTGCCACGAGTCCGCGTCGCGGGACTTGCCGGTGACCGTTCCGGTGATCACGTCCACGTGCGCGAGGCGCGGCACCTCGCCGTGGTAGTTGGGCCGGTTGGCGGTGGTGATCCGGATGTAGAGGGTGGCGCCGCGGTTGGCCGCCAGCGGCAGCCGGCCGCCCAGGGTGACCGGCTCGGTGTGGCCGTTGTCCGCGACCATCCACACGTCCAGGCCGTCCAGCAGTTGGCCGTGGTCCACCCACACCCGCCCGGCCCGCAGGCCGGCCATCACGTCGCGGTAGCCGAAGCGCTCGACGCCCACGTGGGTGCGGCTGAACTGACCCGGCCAGAAGTCGCTGCCGGGCTGCGGGACGCCGGTGTCCACCGGCAGCGGCTTGGAGCCCAGGTCGTCGAAGCCCTTGCCCGGCGGGTAGGCGCCGTCCGCGTAGGTGTCGAACATGGTGCGGTGGTTGTCCGAGTTCGAGGTGACCGACCACAGCCGGCCCTCGGCGAGCAGCGCGTCCCACATGCCGCCGACCGTCGCGGTCATCCAGTCGAAGCCGCCGTGCGTGCGGTAGGTCTCGATCGGGTACCGCGGCCAACTCTGCGGGGACGGCGCGTTCTGGTACTCGCCCCGCTGGAAGGTGCCCGGCCCGGACTGGCCCTCGCGGTACTTCACCCACGCCGGGTCGGCGTTGGCCTGCGAACCGGGCGCGCCCTCGAAGCCGAGGAAGATCGAGGGGTCCGCGTCCTGCCACGCGCGCAGCTCGTGCGGCGAGACGATGCCCAGCCGGCTGGGGTGGTTGGCCAGCACCAGGACGTCCTCGACGAAGCCCTCGCGCCTGCGTTGACCGAGCCAGCGGATCGCCTCCACCGCCTTGGCCTCGTTGCCGGCCGTCTTGGGGTCGCCCACGGCGCCCACGTCGAATTTGTTGAGCTTGGCGTCGAAGGTCAGCTCGAACTGCCGGAGCAGCTCCACCTCGTTCTTGCCGGGCGCGACCATCACGGTGGCGTGCTCGGCCGCGGGGACGTACCACTCCAGGCCCTGGAAGATCAGCACCCGGGGGTTCTCCTGGCGGGCCTTGAGGATCTCCGCGTGCTCGCGCTCCGCGCCGCCGGCGTTGGCGTGGCCGAAGTTGGCGTGCTCGGTGTAGACGATCCAGTCCAGGCCGAACTGCCGCCCCTGCGCCGCCGATTGGGCGAAGCCGTATTTCGCGTCGTGGCTGTAGACCGTGTGCACGTGATGGTCGCCCACCAGGTAGACGAACTTCCCGGGCGGGCCGTCCTGGCCCGGTCGCGAAGTCGCCTGCACCGTGTCGTCGGACTCGGCCGCGGCGGCCGAACCGGCACCCACCGCGCCGAGCGCCGACGCCCCCAGGAAGCCGGCTCCGAACAGGCCGGCCCGACCGATCAGGCCACGGCGGGACACGCCCTGCGCGTCGAGTCGGTCCTCGGTCACCTCCGGGTCCGCCCACTCGGGCAGCTGTGGAGTGGGGTGGTCGTCGGGTCGGTGCGAGTGGTCCTCGGTCGCCATGTGCGTTCCTCCGGTCGGGGGCTTCGGCGGATGCCGCCGCAGACGCTATGGGTCGTAGGTGGCGAATGGGCGACATCCGCCCCCCGCGCACATGACGGGCACAATGATCTTGAGGTGTCCGGGCATCGGCCGGCTTCGACCGGATTTCGCCGCTCAACCGGCTCGAAGCTGCGGATCGGGCGCCGGGCCGGCATGCCCATGCCCGGCCGGCGGGCATTGTCCGCGCCGGCGCAGGAGCAGTTCGACCACGATCAGGTTGGGCACCCGGCACAGGAACGGGACGACCCGGTACGCCTGGTCGAAGTCGGTCATCGGGACCAGGACGACCAGCCACAGGCGCAGGGTCACCGCCGCGTAGGTGAACGCGAAGGCGCGGTGCATCCAGCGTCGGTGCTCGCGCCGATGAACCTGGCCGGCGCGGTGGGCACGGCCGGCTTCGGCATGCTCGCGGTGTTGTGGGTGACCGGGTTCGCCTACCGCGGTGCGCCGACCGTCCCGGACTGAGCCGGCCGATTCCGCACCGGCGCCGCGCGGCCGGATCCCGGAGGCAGCCGTGTCCGCCGACGCCGCGCGGCCCGGGGGCTCCCGCCGCGTCGATCGCGACGGGAGACCCGTTCCGGGGGCGCGGAGTCCCTCATGTCGAGCGGAACCCCGCACCCCCGTCGGCGACTACGCCGCGCCCGCCTTGGCCAGGATCGCCTCCGCGACGTGCCCGGGCACCGGGGCGTACGAGGCGAACTCCATCGTGTAGCTCGCCCGACCCGAGGTCCGGCCGCGCAGGTCGCCCACGTAACCGAACATCTCGGCGAGCGGCACCAGCGCCGTGACGACCTTGGCGCCGGAGCGCTCGGTCATCGTGGCGACCTGTCCACGCCGGGCGTTGAGGTTGCCGATGACCTCACCCAGGTAGTCCTCGGGCGTGGTCACCTCGACCGACATCGTCGGTTCGAGCAGCGCCGGCGACGCGAGCCGCGCGGCTTCCTTGAAGGCCAGCGATCCAGCGATCCGGAAGGCCATCTCGGACGAGTCCACGTCGTGGAAGTCGCCGTCGAGCAGGGTGACCCGAAGCCCGGTGAGCGGGTAGCCGGCCAGCACCCCGAACTCCATCGCCGCTCGGCAGCCCGCGTCCACCGACGGGATGTACTCCTTCGGGATGCGCCCGCCGGTGATCTTGTCGATGAACTCGTAGCCCTCTCCCTCCAATGGTTCGATCGCGATCCGGACCTTGGCGTATTGGCCCTTGCCGCCGGTCTGCTTGCGATAGGTGTAGTCGTGCGCGGCCACCGTCGCGCACACCGTCTCGCGGTAGGCGACCCGGGGGCGGCCGACGTCGGCCGCGACGTCGAACTCCAGCCGCATCCGGTCGACCAGCACCTCCAGGTGCAGTTCGCCCATGCCCGACACGATGGTCTGGCCGGTCTCCCGGTCGGTCTTGACCCGGAAGGACGGGTCCTCCTCGGCCAGGCGCTGGATGGCGACGCCCAGTTTCTCCTGGTCCGCCCGGGACCTGGGTTCGATGGCCACCTCCAGCACCGGGACCGGGAAGTCCATCGATTCCAGGATCACCGGGTGCGCCGAATCGCACAGCGTCTCACCGGTGGTGGTCTGCCGCAGCCCCATCACCGCGACGATGTCGCCGGCGCCCACGGATGCGATCTCCTCTCGTTTGTCGGCGTGCATTCGGTAGATCTTGCCGACCCGTTCCTTGCGGCCCTTGACCGGATTCTGCACCTGGTCGCCGGCGGCGAGCCGGCCCGAGTACACCCGGATGAAGGTCAGCTTGCCCAGGTGCGGGTCACTGGCGATCTTGAACGCCAGTGCCGCGAGCGGCTGTTCGTCCGACGGCTTGCGCTCGACCTCGGTCTGTGGCGCGTCGACCGCGTGACCCACGATCGCGTCCACGTCCAGCGGCGAGGGCAGGTAGCGCACGACGGCGTCGAGAAGTGGCTGAACTCCCTTGTTCTTGAAGGCCGTTCCACACAGAACGGGGGTGACGGTGCGGTCTTCGCCCAGACCGGAGGCGATGGTGATCCGGCGGATCGCGGCGTGCAGCTGCGCCTCGGTGGGCTCCTCGCCCGCCAGGTACAGCTCCAACATCGCCTCGTCGTGTTCGGCCACGGTCTCCAGCAGCCGGCCACGCCAGGCGAGCGCGGTCGCGAGGTGCGCGGCCGGGATCTCGACGTCCTCATAGGCCTCGCCGAGTCCGCTCTCGGCGGACCACAGCAGGGCCCGCATGCGGACCAGGTCGACCACGCCGCGGAAGTCGGCCTCGGCGCCGATCGGCAACTGCACGACCAGGGCCACCGCGCCCAGCCGTTCGCCGATCATCTCGACGCAACGATGGAACTCGGCGCCGGTGCGGTCGAGTTTGTTGACGAAGCAGATCCGGGGCACCCGATAACGGTCCGCCTGCCGCCACACCGTCTCGGACTGCGGCTCGACGCCGGCGACCCCGTCGAAGACGGTCACCGCGCCGTCGAGCACGCGCAGGCAGCGTTCGACCTCGACGGTGAAGTCGACATGGCCGGGTGTGTCGATGAGGTTGATCCGGTGACTCACCCCGTCCAGGGTCCAGTCGCAGGTGATCGCGGCGGACGTGATGGTGATGCCGCGGTCGCGCTCCTGCGGCATCCAGTCCGTCGTGGTGGTGCCGTTGTGGACTTCGCCGATCCGGTGCGAGGCGCCCGTGTAGAACAGGATGCGCTCGGTCGTGGTGGTCTTGCCGGCGTCGATGTGGGCCATGATCCCGATGTTGCGGATGCCGGCGAGGTCGCGGGCGGTTGTGGTCATGACGGGGCTTCTCTCCTGATCGATGGGATGGATGGTGACGAATCCGGGCAGCCGCCATCGACCCGTCGCCCCGCCGAGCCGGCCCGGCGCGCGGCACGGCCGCGTGCGGTGGGTGAACGGCACGGTGGGGGAGGGGTTTCGTCGGATGGCAGGCATGTCGGGGCGCGGTGGCCGCCGGGACCGGTGCGCGCGCTACCGGACACACCCCATCGACCCATGGGCGCACCGCGCACGCGTCGGTCGGCGACACCGGACGCCGGTGCGAGGGCGTGGCGGTGTGCCGGACCGGTGCGGCGCGGGACGCGGCATGGTCGGTCGGTGGAGGATCAGGGTGCGGGCGCCGGCGGAGCCGGGACGAACCGGGCTCGGCGCGGGGCGGCGGCCTTCGGGTCGGCTCGGGGGCGGCTGTCCGACCGCGGGCCGGTGGGCACGACGACCGTTGTCGTCGCACCGCCTACCGGCGGCGGTTCAGCCGCGAGGCGACCCAAAGCGATCGGGCCAACGGCCCTTCCACGGCTCCCGGTTCGTCGTCGGATGCGCGCTCCGCGGGCGGTTGCCGAACGCGTGGCGCGGCTCACCGATCCGCTTGCAGGTCACATCCATGTACCCAAGGTAGATCGACAACTCGGTTGCAGTCACCTGGATTTCCCGACGCGAGCGGGAGAGTCGGTGCGTGGGGCCGCGGGCGGGTCGGGCGAGCGGGCGGTGGACGGCGGGCGGGGCCGGGTCGGGGGCTTGACGCC